>JAWLFD010000079.1:2964-9971 GCA_041685745.1 Wenzhouxiangella sp. | reverse complement strand
GCTGGCTTCGACCGAGGACGGGTCAACCTCGTTTTCGGCGACCAGCTTGCGCACCGACGGGGCCAGATCGCCATCGTGTTTCGATGGGGCGGGGGCGGCCTTGGCCGGCTCCGCGGCCTCCTCGGTCGGGCTCGACGCGGCCTCCTCTGGCGCGGGCTTTTCGCGCTCTTCGGCTGCCGGCGCTTCGCCTTCGACCAGCAGTCCGAGGACCTGGGCTTCGGTCACCGTGGCGCCTTCTTCGGCGCTGATGCTTTCCAGCACGCCGTCGGCGGGCGCGGGGACCTCCAGCACCACCTTGTCGGTTTCCAGGTCGACCAGGTTCTCGTCGCGCGCGATGGCCTCGCCGGGCTTCTTGTGCCACTTGGCCACCGTGGCGTCGGAGACCGACTCCGGCAGGTTGGGGACCTTGACTTCAATGCTCATGAATATCTACTCCTTCACTCCATTCCCTTGCCGTGAGTCAGCGCCTCGCTCACGAGTCGTTTCTGCTGTTCCTGATGAATCTGGTAATAGCCCACAGCCGGTGAAGCCGAGGCGTTTCTTCCCACGTACTTGAGCTTCTGGCCGGTGCGGATACACGCCTGGATGTGATGCCGGATCTGGAACCAGGCGCCCTGGTTCAACGGCTCTTCCTGGCACCACACGACTTCGTCGGCCTGATCATAGCGCTCGATGATGGCCTGCAGTTCCTCGCGCGGGAACGGGTAGAGTTGCTCGACCCGAACCAGCGCGACCTCATCGCTGTTCTGCTCGTCGCGTTCGGCGGCCAGGTCGAAGTAGACCTTGCCGGCGCAGAAGACCACCCGCTTGACCGCCTTGGCTGCGGGTTCGGCGGGATCGTCGATCACGACCCGGAAAGAACCGTGCTCGATTTCTTCCAGGCTGGAGGTCGAAGCCTTGTGCCGCAGCAGCGACTTCGGCGTCATCACGATCAGGGGCTTGCGGAACGGCCGCAGCATCTGGCGCCGGAGCATGTGGAACATCTGGCTGGGCAGCGACGGCACGCAGACCTGGATGTTGTTTCCGGAGGCCAGCTGCATGAAGCGTTCGAGCCTTGCCGAGGAATGCTCCGGACCCTGGCCCTCGTAGCCGTGCGGCAGAAACATCACCAGTCCGCACAGCCGGCCCCACTTGGTTTCACCCGAGGTGATGAACTGGTCGATGACGACCTGGGCGCCGTTGACGAAATCACCGAACTGGGCTTCCCAGATCACCAGCGAGCCCGGATCGGCCGTGGCGTAGCCATATTCGAAGCCGAGCACCGCTTCTTCCGACAGCAGCGAGTCGATGATGGTGACCTTGCGCTCGTTGTCGGTCAGCTGGCCGAGCGGGATGAACGGGCGCCCGTCGGTCTGGTTGTGGAGTACCGCGTGGCGGTGGAAAAACGTGCCGCGTCCGGAATCCTGGCCGACCAGGCGCAGGCCGTGACCTTGTCGAATCAGGCTGGCGTAGGCCAGGGTCTCACCGAAGCCCCAGTCCATCGGGATGTCACCGGCGACCATCTTGCGGCGCGAGTCGATGATCCGTTCGACCTGGCGGTGGAGCTTGAAGTCCTCCGGCACGGTCGTGATGACCTCGCCCAGCGACTGGATGTCCGACGCGGTCAGGCGCGTATCGGCCGGATCGCGCCAGTCGCTGTCGAGGTAGGGCTCCCAGTCGACCGTGACCAGGGCGTCTTCCTCGGACACCAGCTCGACCACCGGCTCTCCGGAGTCGAGCTTGTCGCGGTAGCGTTCACCGGCCCGGCCGATCTCGTCCGGGTCTACCAGCCCCTGGTCGATGAGGCGGTCGGCGTACTGCTTGCGCACCGGGTCGAGCTTGCGAATGACCTGGTACATGCGCGGCTGCGTGGCGGCCGGTTCGTCGGCCTCGTTGTGGCCGAGTCGCCGGTAGCAGATCAGGTCGATGACGACGTCTTTTTTGAACTCGCGCCGGAAATCAGCCGCCAGGCGAGTCACGAACAGGACCGCTTCGGGATCGTCGCCGTTGACGTGGAAGATCGGCGCCTGGACCATCTTGGCCACTTCCGTGCAGTACAGCGTCGAGCGCGCGTCGATCGGGTTGGAGGTGGTGAATCCGATCTGGTTGTTGATCACGATATGGAAGGTGCCGCCGACCGCGAAACCGCGCGCCTGGGACATGTTGAGCAGCTCCATGACCACGCCCTGTCCGGCGATCGCGGCGTCGCCGTGCACCAGCACCGGCATCACCTGTTCGCGCGTCTCGTCGCCCAGCCGGGTCTGACGCGCCCGCGCCGATCCGGCCACGACCGGATTGACGATCTCCAGGTGCGAGGGGTTGAAGGCCAGGGCCAGGTGCATGACCCCGCCCGGCGTGCGCACGTCGGAACTGAAACCCATGTGGTACTTGACGTCGCCGGAGCGGTTCGGATCGTCCTTGGCCATGGCCCCTTCGAACTCCGCGAACAGCTCGCGCGGGCTCTTGCCGAGGATGTTGACCAGCACGTTCAGGCGGCCGCGGTGGGCCATGCCGATGACCATTTCCTGGACCCCCTGGCTGCCGGTATGGCGAATCAGGGTGTCGAGCAGCGGGATGAGGCTCTCGCCGCCCTCGAGCGAGAAGCGTTTCTGGCCGACGTACTTCGAGTGCAGGTATTTCTCCATGCCCTCGGCGGCGGAAAGCTTGTCGAACAGGCGCAGACGTTCTTCCTGCGAGGGGGTGAAATCGCCGCGGGCACCTTCCAGTCGCTGCTGCAGCCAGCGGCGCTGGTTGGTGTCGGTGATGTGCATGTACTCGGTGCCGATGCTCCCGCAGTAAGTGCGGCGACAGATGTCGACGATCTCGGCCAGCGGCAGGTGATCGGGGCCGGCCAGCGTGCCGGTGTGAAAGGAATTCTTAAGGTCGGCTTCGCCGAGACCGTAGAAATCGATTTCCAGGTCGGGGACAGGGGGACGCTCGCTCAGCTTCAGCGGGTCGAGCTGCGCGCGCTGGTGACCACGTACGCGAAAGGCGTTGATCAGGCGCAGCACGCCGGCCTGCTTGAAGTCCTCGGCGCCGCCGGTCGGCAGCTGGACGCCGTTTGCACCCAGTTGCCGGAAATGTTCCAGCAGGGCCAGGTGTCGAACATCCTCGCCGCTTTCGTTGAGGCTGGAAAACAGCGCCTGCCACTGATCCGGCACCGAATCATGGGCGTCCAGCCAGGCTTCGTACATCTCCTCGACGTAGGCGGCGTTGCCGCCGGACAGGTGCGATGCCCGGTACTGCTGTTGAAGCTGCTTGCTCATGGGGTGAAGCCTGCGCAATCGGGGGTTCGACGCCAACGCCGGATTATAACCGCGCGCCACCCGGCGCGGTCGAGAGATCGGCTGGATCCGGCGAGGCGAAATTCAGACAAAACGCGGCAGGGCCAGCGCCATCGCGCGCGCGTTGCCGGTGTAATCGGCCGGGGTGAGGGCGAGCAGGCGCCGGCGTTCGGCTTCGGGAAGTTCCAGTTGCCGGATGAATGCCTGCAGGGCATCCCGGTCGATTCCGCGCCCCCGGGTGAGCGCCTTGAGCTGCTCGTAGGGCTCGGGCAGCCCGTGCAGGCGCATGACCGTCTGGACCGCCTCGGCCAGCACCTCCCAGGACTGCTCGAGGTCGGCCGCCAGTCGCGCTTCGTCGGGGGCGATCCGCTCAAGCCCGCGCAGGATCGATCCCCAGGCCAGCTGGCAGTAGCCAAAGGCGCTGCCGATGCTGCGCTGGACCGTGGAATCGGTCAGGTCCCGCTGCCAGCGCGACACCGGAAGCTTGGCGGCCAGGTGCTCGAGCAGGGCATTGGCCAGGCCGAGGTTGCCTTCGCCGTTTTCGAAGTCGATCGGGTTGACCTTGTGCGGCATGGTCGAGGAACCGATCTCGCCCTCGACCAGGCGCTGGCGGAAGTATCCCAGCGACACGTAGCCCCAGGCATCGCGGGCAAAGTCCAGCAAGACGGTATTGATGCGGATAAGCGCATGGCTGATTTCGGCGATCATGTCGTGCGGTTCGATCTGGGTCGTGTAGGGGTTCCAGACCAGTCCGAGGTCTTCGACCACGGAGCGGGCCAGTTCGGACCAGTCGAGCTCCGGGCAGGCCGCCAGGTGGGCATTGAAGTTTCCGACCGCGCCGTTGATCTTGCCGCTGATTTCGACTGCGACCAGCTGCCGGCGCTGCCGACGCAGCCGAAATACCGTGTTGGCGATTTCCTTGCCCAGCGTGGTGGGCGAGGCGGTCTGGCCGTGCGTGCGCGACAGCATCGCCAGGCCGGCATGGTCGGCGGCCATGGCTTCGAGATGCCGGTCGATCCGCCCGAGCAGGGGGTCGAGTTGTTCGCGAATCGCGCCCTGGATGATCAGCGCCCAGGACAGGTTGTTGATGTCTTCGGAAGTGCAGGCGAAGTGGATGAACTCGCGGTGCGGCGCCAGCGACGGGCGCTCCGACAGCCGCTGCTTGAGCCAGTATTCGACCGCCTTGACGTCATGGTTGGTGGTCGCCTCGATGCGCTTGACCGCGGCGGCCTCGTCGAGCGAGAACTCGCCGACGAGTTGCTCCAGGAACTGTCGGTCTAGTGGGCTGAGCGGCGGCAAGGCCGGGAAATCGGGATGGGCGGCCAGCGCGTTGAACCAGGCAACCTCGACCTGCACCCGGCGAGCGATCAGCCCGCTTTCCGAGCACAACCGGCCCAGGTCCTGCAGGCGCCCGGCGTAGCGGCCGTCGAGCGGAGACAGAGCGGTTAGCTGGGATGAACTCATGGCCGGCTAGATGATAGCGCCTCTCAGAAGCCGCCGTGGACCCGGTCCAGCCATTGCTCCAGGCCAACATATTCGTCGGCCGAGGCGGGCACGAAGCGTTCGATGTCGAGTTCGTGAAGAGCGCCGAAATGATCCGGGTTCTCGTGGAGTTCGACCAGGGCATCACGAACGGCATCGACGACATCGCCATCCAGCGTCGGCGATGCGGCCAGGTTCATGTGGGGGAACTCGGTGGAGGTGACCACTTCCGCCAGGTTGACGTACCGGGCGACCAGGTTGTGCGGGACGATGGCGGCGTCGGCTTCCATCGCGAACACGATTTCCACCGCGTCCAGCCACGAGGTGGCGCTGGACTGGATCAGCGGTTGCTGCATCGGGTTCGGGTACCAGCTTGCGAGCACCAGGTGACCGAGGCTGGGTGACGGCAGGCTGGCCACGCGCAGACCGATGAAGTCTTCCAGAGCCGGTTCGCTGCCGGGCAGGTTGCTCAGCAGGGAAAAAGTGGCCGGCGAATCCGCCTTGACCAGCGGCCGGTATCCGTCGCGCGCGATCCGAAGCGCGATCAGGTGGGCGTCTTCGAGCACCAGGTCCGGCTGCTCTCCGCGGCGCACGTCGAGCCAGTAGCGGTGAAAGTCACGGGCGGTGTCGAGTTCGAACCGGTAGCCGGTCGTCTCATTGAGATAGTCCAGCAGCGGCTGGTAGACACGCTCGGCCTGCTCCGGGGTGAAGGTCGGATGCACCTGGAGAACGTGCGTCTGGGCCTGCAGGGTGGGCGCGAAGAGACTGGCCAGGGCCGTCACCTTCAGCGCGAATGCCAGGTGCCACAGTGAATGCTTCATCGAGAACTCTCAGCCAAGTGCCTGAAAATAAATCGGAGTGTAGTGCATGCGCCTAGCATAATTCAGACGGTTCGGAAAGTCGACCGGGCTGATCTCCGCACACGATTTCCAGTCCGGGCAGAGCGCGGCGTTCGACGACGGCCAGGCCGATGGTCGCCTGTCGCCACGGGGTGCTGGTGAGGATTCGTCCCAGTCTCTGCCCGTTTCCATCGCTCAGATACCGGTCGTCAGCGTCGACGGGGCCGGCCAGGCGAAATCCGACCAGATGCTCCTTGAGCCGGCCCAGGTAATGGACGCGCGCGATCACCTCCTGGCCCGGGTAACAGCCTTTGCGATAGCTCAGCCCGTCGCGTTCCTCCAGGCCCAGCGCCTGCGGCAGGAACTGTTCGCTGAGCGCCGGGGGCAGCCAGGCAATGCCGGCACAGATGTCCAGAGCCGTCCAGCGCGCGCTCGCCTCGGGCTGGCCGGGCAGGGCGTCGGCGGCGTCGAGTTCGATGCTGCGGCCGCGATCCGGGCCCAGCATGCAGGCCGGTTCGCTGCCCGGCTCGAACCGCCCGGCTACCGGCAATCCGGTCAGCACCTCCACCTTGCGGCCGATGGCAAACATCGGCAGCCGCGTGGCCAGCAGCTCGCGCTGGGTGGCCGGCACGATCAGGTCAACTTCGGATGCGCGGCTGCGCGCCAGCATCACGCTCAGGACCTTACCCTTCGGCGTACACCACGCTGAAAGCTGCCACAACGGCGCCCGGTCCTGGGCAAAGGCGGTGGTGAACTGGGCGTGGGCAAACGCGAGTGCGTCCTGACCGCGCAGTTTCACGCCGGTCAGGTGCGGCAGGGTGATCCAGGCAGACATTGGTGATCGACCATCAACGGACACAAGGTACAATCTTACGCCATGAGCGAGCAATCAGATACAGACACGGGCGATACCACGCCCGAGGATAACGATTCGGTTCCCCGGTCCCCGAAGCCTTCGGTTCCATCGAAAGAAATCGGCGGGCGCAGGGACGGGCTCGATCCCGTTCGCTACGGCGACTGGGAAAAGAACGGACGCTGCATCGATTTCTGATTGCAGCGCAGACCACCTTTCCGACAGGGACATCTTCAATATGGCGACTGACAATCGACCACTCTCTCCCCATTTGCAGGTCTACCGACCCCAGCTGACCTCGGTGCTTTCGATCAGCCACCGCATCAGCGGTGTCCTGCTCAGCCTCGGTCTGATCGTCGTGGTGGCCTGGGTGCTGGCGCTGGCAGCGGGCCCGGAGCGGTTTACGGCGCTGACCGGCCTGTTGTCCAGCGTGCCGATGCTGCTGCTGCTGCTCGCCTGGACGGCTGCCCTGTTCTACCACCTGCTCAACGGCATTCGACACCTGTTGTGGGATGCCGGCTGGCTGCTGGACCTGCGCGGGGCCTACGCCTCCGGCTGGACCGTGGTCGG
>JAWLFD010000079.1:0-2864 GCA_041685745.1 Wenzhouxiangella sp. | reverse complement strand
CATACGAGATCACGAAACACGAATACGACGTGCTGGTCATCGGAGCCGGCGGCGCCGGTCTGCGCGCGACCATGGGGCTGGCGGCTACCGGGCTGACCACGGCCTGCATCACCAAGGTCTTCCCGACCCGCTCGCACACCGTGGCCGCCCAGGGCGGGATGAGCGCCGCCCTGGGCAACATGGGCGAGGATGACTGGCGCTGGCACATGTACGACACCATCAAGGGCTCGGACTGGCTGGGTGACCAGGACGCCATCGAGTACATGTGCCGCGAGGCCATCCCCTCGGTGATCGAGCTGGAGCATTTCGGCGTGCCGTTTTCGCGCACCGAGGACGGCAAGATCTACCAGCGGCCTTTCGGCGGCATGACCACCCGCTTCGGCGAGGGCACCGCACAGCGCACCTGCGCGGCCGCCGACCGGACCGGCCACGCCATCCTGCATACGCTTTATCAGCAGTCGCTCAAGCACGAGGCACAGTTTTTCATCGAATACTTCGCCCTCGATCTGCTGATGGACGACGACGGCGCCTGTCGCGGTTGCCTGGCCTGGGACCTGGCCTCGGGTACCCTCCACGAGTTTCGCGCTCATGCCGTGATCCTGGCCACCGGCGGTTATGGCCGCGCCTACTTCTCGGCCACCTCGGCGCATACCTGCACCGGCGACGGCAACGGCATGGTGCTGCGCGCCGGGCTGCCGCTGCAGGACATGGAGTTCGTCCAGTTCCACCCGACCGGCGTCTACGGCGCCGGCTGCCTGATCACCGAGGGCGTCAGAGGCGAGGGCGGTTACCTGACCAACACCGACGGCGAACGGTTCATGGAGCGCTACGCGCCCAACGCCAAGGACCTGGCCTCCCGCGACGTGGTCTCGCGCTCGATGACCATCGAGATTCGTGAAGGGCGCGGCGTGGGTCCGAAAAACGACCATATCCATCTCAACCTGCAGCATCTCGGCGCCGACGTGATCAACGAGCGCCTGCCGGGCATCGCCGAGACGGCCCGGATCTTTGCCGGGGTCGATGTGACCCGCGATCCCATTCCGGTGCTGCCGACCGTGCACTACAACATGGGCGGTATCCCGACCAACCACCACGGTGAAGTGGTGACCCTGAAAGACGGCGATCCCGATGCCGTGGTGCCGGGGCTGTTTTCCATCGGCGAGGCCGCCTGCGTATCGGTCCATGGCGCCAACCGCCTGGGCTCGAATTCCTTGCTCGATCTGATCGTTTTCGGCCGTGCGGTGGCCAAACGCTGCGGCGAAACCATCAAGCCGGGCCAGGCGGTCAGGCCGGTCTCGCGCGGGCGGGTCGATGAACTGGTGGGTGAGTTCGATCGCCTGCGGCACGCCTCGGGGAGCGAGACGACCGCATCGATTCGTGACCGGATGCAGCAGGTCATGCAGCAGGATGCAGCGGTCTTTCGGACCGGCGAGACCCTGCAGCAGGGCTGTGAGCGGATCGGCCAGGTGCGCTCGGCCTTCGATCAGGTCAGCGTCAGCGACCGCTCCATGATCTGGAACTCCGACCTGGTCGAGACGCTGGAACTGCGCAACCTGATCGGCAACGCCGTGACCACCCTGGTCTCGGCGGAAAACCGCAAGGAAAGCCGCGGCGCGCACGCGCGCGAGGACCATCCGGACCGCGACGACGAAAACTGGATGAAGCATACGCTGACCTGGATGGACGATGCAGGCAAGGTGCAGATCGACTACCGGCCCGTGCACATGTACACGCTGACCGATGACGTCGAGGTGTTCCCGGCCAAGGCGCGAACCTACTAGCACCGTCTGCCCGAACCAAGCTGCCTACGGATGAACGATCATGGCTGAATTCCGACTTCCGAAAAACTCCAGAATCACTCAGGGACGTCATTTCCCGGCGCCGGACGGGGCCGGCAACGTGCGCACCTTCCGGCTCTACCGCTGGGACCCCGACAGCGGCGAGAATCCGCGCATCGACTCCTATGACCTCGATCTCGACGAGTGCGGTCCGATGGTCCTGGACGCCGTGCTCAAGATCAAAAACGAGATCGATCCGACCCTGACCTTCCGACGTTCCTGCCGCGAAGGCATCTGCGGTTCCTGTGCGTTCAATATCGACGGCACCAACACGCTGGCCTGCACCAAGGCGATCGACGAGATCAAGGGGGATGTGCGCATCTACCCGCTGCCGCACCTGCCGGTCATCAAGGACCTGGTGCCGGACCTGACCCACTTCTATGCCCAGTACGCCTCGATCAAGCCCTGGATTCGAACCCAGAGTCCGGCGCCGCCGGACAAGGAGCGGCTGCAGTCGCGCGAGGATCGCGAAAAGGTCGACGGGCTGTACGAGTGCATCCTGTGCGCCTGCTGCTCCACGTCGTGTCCGAGCTACTGGTGGAACGGCGAACGCTACCTGGGTCCGGCCATCCTGCTGCAGGCTTACCGCTGGCTGGTTGATTCGCGCGATGAGGCCACGGGCGAGCGGCTCGACGATCTCGAAGATCCTTTCCGCCTGTACCGCTGCCATACCATCATGAACTGCGCCAAGACCTGCCCCAAGGGTCTCAACCCGGCCAAGGCGATCGCCGAGATCAAGAAGATGATGCTGGCCCGGCGCAGTCTCTAGAAGCGCAGTGACCGACGAAGCCGTACCGCGCGACCTGCAGTGGCGTTGCCGCCGGGGAATGCGCGAACTCGACACCCTGCTGAGCCGCTGGCTGGAGCAGCGCTGGCCGACGGCCGACGAGAGCCTGCGCGCCTCTTTCCGGCGGCTGCTCGAGTCCGAAGATGACCAGTTGTGGGACTGGCTGCTGGGCCGGAGTCGTCCCGAATCCGACGCGCTGGGGGCGATTGTCGATGACATCCGGCGGTCGGGCGAACGCA
>JAWLFD010000078.1:0-10058 GCA_041685745.1 Wenzhouxiangella sp. | reverse complement strand
TCGTAGATCAGGCAGATCAGGTGAGCGCGCCGGCTGGCCAGGTCGCGGGCGGACTGATTGGGAGAATAGTCCAGTTCGGCTACCGCCTGCTCGACCCGGGCCCGCGTCTCGTCCCGGACACCGGGCTCACGGTTGACCACGCGCGATACGGTCTTGATGGAAACACCCGCCAGCCGGGCAACGTCGGTGATGGTCGAATGGGCCATGGCCGGAGATTCTACCGACAGTTTCCGGATCGGCAAGGCATTTTTTGAGCGCTGTGTGATACTGAACCTCTGATTCGTCGAACGCTCGGCAAGCTGCCGCAGGAGAGAAACATGGAATACCGTCGCCTGGGAAAATCCGGCCTGAAAGTCTCGGCCCTGTCGCTGGGCTCCTGGGTCACTTTCGGCAAGCAGGTGGACATCAACGATGCCAAAGCCCTGCTCAAGACGGCCTATGATGCCGGCGTCAACTTCTTCGACAACGCCGAGGGCTACGAGGCCGGCGAGTCCGAAACAATCATGGGGGCCGCCATTGGCGAGCTGGGTCTCCAGCGCGATACCTTCATCGTCTCCTCCAAGGTCTTCTGGGGCGGCGACAGACCGACCCAGCTCGGTCTTTCGGCCAAGCACGTTCGCGATGCCTGCGACCAGGCGCTGCAGCGGCTCGGGGTCGACTACCTGGACCTGTTCTTCTGCCATCGTCCGGACGTCGATACGCCGGTCGAGGAAACCGTGCGCGCCATGCACCAGCTGGTGATGCAGGGCAAGGTCCTCTACTGGGGCACCTCGGAGTGGGATGCTCAGAGGATCACCGAAGCGCACCGGGTCGCTCGCCAGGAACACCTCACGCCGCCGGTCGTCGAACAGCCGCAGTACAACCTGTTCACCCGCGAGAAGGTCGAAGCGGACTACCTGCCGCTGTACGAACAGTACGGTCTGGGCACCACGACCTGGTCGCCCCTGGCCTCGGGCCTGCTGACCGGCAAGTATCTCGACGGCATTCCCGAAGACAGCCGCCTGAATCTGCCTGGTTACGAGTGGCTGCGCGATCTTGTGCTCGATCAAAGCGGTCAGCACAAGCTTGCCAGGGTGCGCCAGCTGCAGCCGGTTGCCGAACGGCTCGGCATCAGCCTGACCCACCTGGCCCTGGCCTGGTGTCTGAAAAACCCCAACGTCAGCACCGTCATCCTCGGGGCTTCGCGCTTGAGCCAGCTCGAGGACAACCTGGCCGCGCTGGATGCGGTTCCGAAGCTGAGCGAGGAGGTGATGGCGCGGATCGACGAGATCATGGGCAACCGCCCGGCCGAACCCGAACGGTTCGGTCAGTAAGCCCTGAGTCGAGGAGGGCTGCGCTTCAGCCCGTCAGCTGGTCTTCGAGTTCTTCGAGCGATTTGCGCTTGGTTTCCGGGACGATCTTCCAGATGAAGACCAGGCCTGCTGCGGCAAACCCGCCGTAGATCAGGAAGGTCAGGGCATTGCCGAGCGTGGCCAGCTCCCAGGGAAAGACCAGCTGGACGAGAAAACTGATCCCGGAGTTGATGAAGCCGGCAAACGATATCGCCAGCCCGCGCACCCTGAGCGGAAACAGCTCGGAAAACATCACCCACATGACCGGGCCGATGGACACGGCAAAAGACGCCACGAAGAACAGGATGCCGAACAGGATCAGGCCCGGCCGGATGTCGATGGCGGCCGTGATGAGCTCGGCTTCGTGGGCGCGGGCCTGGTCTTCGCCGAGGGCCTCGGCCAGCGCCTGCCTGAAGGCGACGTCGCTGCTGTAGGCCACATCGTGCAGGCCGCCCAGGCGCGCCGATGCAGCCGGCGGCAATGACGTGTCGCGAAGGTTTTCCTCGGTCAGCGTGTAGCTGGCCGAACCGAATCCCCAGGCCAGAACCATCATCGCCAGGGTGATCCCGGTCATGCCGCCCAGCAGCAGCGGCCGGCGGCCGATCCTGTCGATGAGCAGCATGGCGATCACGGTAAAGGCCAGGTTGGTCAAGCCGACCAGGACCGCCTGCATGAACGATGCATCGGCGCCGATGCCCGATTGCTCGAAGATCATCGGGGCGTAGAAAAACACCGCGTTGATGCCGGTGATCTGCTGCAGGATGGCCAGCACGATGCCGGTGACCAGCACCAGGCGCAGCGCCGGGTGAAAGATTTCGCGCAAGGCGACCTTTTCCCGGTGCCGGTCGCGTTCCAGGTTGCGCTGGATATCGGCCATCTGCTTTTCGACCTCGGCCGGCTCGAAGATGCGGTGAAGCGTCGCGGCGGCCTGGTCGTGCATTCCGCGCATGATCTGCCAGCGCGGACTTTGCGGGACCCACAGCAGGCCGGCAAAAAAGACCAGTGCCGGCAGGGTCTCGATGCCGAGCATCCAGCGCCAGGCATGGGTATCGAGCAGGATGGCCTGGACCCACGCAGCGTCCGACTGCGCCCACTGCAAGATGAGGTAGTTGCTGAAAAAAGCAGCCGAGATACCGATGACGATGTTGAGCTGGTTGAAGCTGACCAGCCGGCCGCGGCTGGCCGGCGGCGCGATCTCGGCGATATACATCGGCGCGACGATCAGCGAGGCGCCGACGCCGAGCCCTCCGATCATCCGGGCGATCACCAGGCTCAGAAAGTCCGGTGCCAGGGCCGACCCGATCGCGGATACCGCATAGAGCACCGCGGCGACCTTGAGTACGCCGCGACGACCGTATCGATCGCTCAAGGGGCCGGCGAAAATCATCGCCAGGGTGGCGGTCAGGGTCAGCGAGCCCACGGCCCAGCCGATCTGCAGGCTCGACAGATCGAACTCCGGGCCGATGAATCGGACCACCCCGGAGATCACCGAAGCATCGAAGCCCATCAGGAACCCGCCAAGCGCCACGATCAGCGCGACCCGGACCACGTAGTGTCGATTGCTGCTCATTGAAACGTCCCGTTTGATCCCTGCGCAAAGCGGCATGGTACGCCGGATATCGCAGCTGTGGTTGACAACGTTGTCAGTATTCTTTATAAAGCCCGGAAACAAGCGCTGTCAAAAAAAGTTCAAGCATCGGTTTTTGTGCGGTGCAATACCTTGGACTTGCCATACAAAGAACAGCTGCATACACACACTGCTTCGATACATTTGGCTGAGGAGGGAACACCCGATGGATTCAAACGCTATCCGCAAGACGCCTTTGGCTGCCGCCGTGGCCCTGGCACTTGGGACCTGCATGCTCTCGCCTGCGCACGCGCGCCAGGATGAGGAGGCGACCCAGGACGAAGAGGCAACCGAGCAGACAACCGAGCAGACCACCGATTACTTCACCGATGATCGTGTCCAGGTGGTCGGCGTTCGCGGCAGCCTGATGCGGTCGATGGATCGCAAGCGCGATGCGGTCGGTCTGGTCGACGCCATCACCGCCGAAGACATCGGCAAGTTCCCCGACCAGAACCTGGCCGAAGCACTGCAGCGCATTCCCGGAATCTCGATCAACCGGACCAACAACGAGGGCTCGCAGATCACCGTGCGCGGCTTCGGGCCCGAATTCAATCTGGTCACCCTCAACGGCCGTTCGATGCCTTCGCAGGGCGGGCGTTCGTTCGACTTCGGCGATATCGCCTCGACCGGCATCAGCGCGGTCGAAGTGGTCAAGAGCGGTCGGGCATCCCTGCCGACCGGCGGCATCGGCGCCACGGTCAACATGATTACCGCCCGCCCGCTGGAAAACCCCGGTTTCCGGGGTGCCCTGGTCGGCAAGGCGGTCCACGAGACCTCATCCAGCGACGGTGATCTGGGCAATCTCGACGAGATCACGCCCGAAATCGCCGGCCTGTACAGCAACACCTTTGCCGGCGATACCTTCGGCATCGCGGTCACGGGCTCTTACGAAGTCCGCGACAACCGCGAGGAATTCGCCGCCGTCGACAGCTGGATTCCGAACTACGGCCTCGACGGCGGAAACGTCACCAACAACAACCAGCGCGATGACGGCATCTGGTGGCATCCCCAGGATGCCGGCTACGGTTTTGCCGACATCTCCCGGACCCGCACCAACGGCCAGCTGACCCTGCAGTGGGAGCCCAGCGACCGCATTCGCATGACCCTGGACTACACCTATTCCGAACTTGAGTTCGAAAAAGACCAGAACAGCTTCGGGGTCTGGTTTGCCAACCCCAACGTCTCGGCCACGATCAACGAGCGCGGCACGGTGACCGACGTCACCCAGCTCGGCGGCGACTACGCCATCAACGTTGCCCGCGACAGCACCGTCAAGGAAAACGACTCGCTCGGCTTCAACATCAACTATCGCGCCACGGACAATCTCGAGTTCAGCTTCGACGCCCACGATTCCAGCTCAACCCTGAAAGGTGGCGGGCTCGGTGATGGCATTCCCGGCAGTTCGGCCAACCTGATCGTCGGCAACACTTTCTGTGACTGGTGCGGCTCCGTGCCGGGGGCCGGACCGACCACGGCCGTCATCGACGAGAAATTCGCCTCCTACTCAGGCGGGGGTATCCCAATCTGGGGCGCTACATTCCGCGACCAGGAGACCGGTGAAATGCTGGACTTCCTGCGCCGAAGCGACATGGGTTCGCTGTTCGGCCAGGCCTTCGACGTCGACAACGTCAACGACATCCAGCAGTTTCAGCTCGACGGCATCTGGACCAATCCGGGCTCGGGAGCGATCTCGAGCATCGAATTCGGTGCCAGCCTGACCGAGCAGGAGTTCGTCAATCGCAACGCCTTCTCCGGTCTGCTGCCGGGCGGCTTCTGGCTGACCTCGGCCCAGTACTGGCCCGATGAGTTGTGGGAAGAGGCCGGTTTCGGCGGCCTGCTGTCGGACTTCTCCAACAGCGGAGGCTTCCCGCTGGATCAGTTCTTCGTGCTCGACTTCAACACCATCGTCGATATCTACGAATCGCTGGACTGCGTCTCCACCGGCGACCCGGTCTGCAACGATGTCTACTGGCCCTCCTGGGGGCCGGAGTTCCAGGATCCGTCCGGCGACCGCGGCTTCTTCTGGCCGGGTCCGCTGGGTAATGCCAGCGGCGGTGGGGTCAAGGAAGACATCACGGCCGGCTACTTCCAGGTCAACATCCAGGACCGGGTCGCCGGTTTGCCGTTCAACGCCCGGGTCGGTCTTCGCATTGAAGACACCGAGACCACGTCATCCGGCGACGAAGTGCCGGCCCAGGCCGTGGTCTGGGTGGGCGGCGATGAGTTCGTGACCGAATTCGGCCCGTCGACCTTCGTCAGGCAGACCAGCTCGAATACCGAGTTCCTGCCGAGCCTGGATTTTGACCTGACCTTCCGGCACGATCTGATCTCGCGCTTCTCCTACAGCCGCACGCTGGCCCGGCCGCCGATCGGTGCGCTCAGTCCGGTACGCTCGTTCGTCGGCAACCCCAACCCGCAGAACCGCGAGGCCAGCTCCGGCAACCCGGATCTGGTGCCGTACGTCTCCGACAACTTCGACCTGTCGCTGGAGTGGTACTACGCCCCGGGCAGCTACGCCTCGGTCGCCTACTTCCGCAAGCACGTGGAAAACTTCCTGGTCGGCACCACCGTGCGCGAAACCTTCGAAGGCCTGCTCGATCCGTTCCGCGGCGCCCAGGCCGAGCTGGCCCGGGAACAGCTGGCCGCCGAAGGCATTCCGCTGAGCAACGCCAATGTCTTTGCCCGCATCAACGAAAACCTCGGCGTGCCTGCGACCACGCCGGTGCGGGCCCAGCCGGGTGATCCGCTGATCGAATGGAACGTCTCGACCACCGACAATGCCGAGCAGGGGCGCATCTGGGGCTGGGAATTCCAGGTCCAGCACATGTTCGCCGAGACCGGTTTCGGGGTGCAGGCCAACGCCACGCTGGTGACCGGCGACGTCAAGGTCGATCGCGACGCGGTCAACCGCCAGTTCGCGCTGCCCGGACTCAGTGATTCCTACAACCTGATCGGCTTTTACGAAAACGAGCACATCTCGGCGCGTATCGCGTGGAACTGGCGCGACGAGTTCCTGACCGGGTTCGACCAGTTCGACTCGCCGATCTTCGTCGAGGACTATGGTCAGTTCGATGTCAACCTGTCCTGGTTTGCCACCGAAAACCTCACGGTCTTCCTCGAGGGTCTCAACGTCACCGAGGAAACCCAGCGGGTCTACGTGCGCTATCCCGAGCAATTGGTGCGCGGCAACCAGTACGGTGCGCGCTACAATCTCGGGGCACGATGGAGATTCTGACCCCCGCCAGCAATCGTTGATGACAAGCCGCTGGCAACAGCGGCTTGTTTCTTTGAGATGACATGACCGACCAGCCAATCAGCAATATCGTCATCGTCGGCGGCGGCAGTGCCGGCTGGATCACCGCCGGCCTGCTGGCGAGCGCATATCCGCGGTCCGGGCCCGGGGCGGTCGGGGTCACCGTGATCGAGTCGCCCGATGTCAAGACCATCGGCGTGGGCGAGGGCACCTGGCCGACCATGCGCGCCACGCTGCGTCGGATCGGCCTGGGCGAACATGATTTCCTCCGGGCCTGCTCGGCCTCGCTCAAGCAGGGCACGCGCTTTTGCGGCTGGGTCACCGGGGCGGACGACGACGTCTACTACCATCCCTTTACGGCGCCGGCCGGCTACCCGGGCACCGGCCTGTTGTCCTGGTGGCGGCAACAGCGCGAGCCGATGCGGTTTGCCGACGCGGTCACGCCCCAGGGCAGGGTCTGCGATCGCGGCCTGGCGCCCAAGCAGGCCGCCACCCCCGAGTACGCTCATCTGCTCAACTACGGCTATCACCTCGACGCCGGCAAGTTTGCCGAGCTGCTCAAGCAGCACTGTATCGAAAGGCTCCAGGTCCGCCACCTGGTCGATCACGTCACCGGCATCGACGGCGAACCCGACCAGGATATCCGCGCGCTGCACACGGCAAACAGCGGCGCGCTGGCGGGCGATCTGTTCATCGACTGCACCGGCCAGGCCGGCCTGCTGCTGGGCCGGCATTACGGCGTTGACCTGATCGGCCAGGATCACATCCTGTTCAACGACCGCGCGCTGGCCGTGCAGGTGCCCTATGCCCGGCCGGGCAGCCCGGTCGAATCGCAGACCAACTCCACCGCCCAGGCGGCCGGCTGGGTCTGGGACATCGGCCTGAGCTCGCGCCGCGGCATCGGTTACGTCTATTCCAGCGGTCACTGCGACGATGCCCGGGCCGAACAGACCCTGCGCCGCTACCTGGCCCGGACGACGTCGATCGACCCGGCAGCGGTCGAGCCGCGCAAGCTCGCCTTCCGTCCGGGTTATCGGGCGCGCTTCTGGCACCGCAACTGCGTGGCCGTGGGCATGTCGGCCGGGTTCATCGAGCCGCTGGAAGCCAGCGCCCTTGTGATGATCGAACTGGCCGCCGGCATGATCACCGACGAGCTGCCCGCCACCCGGGCAACCATGGACACGGTCGCGCGGCGGTTCAACGCGCGCTTCAATGAGCGCTGGGAGCGGATCATCGATTTTCTCAAGCTGCATTACCTCCTCAGCCGTCGCCGGGACAGCGACTACTGGATCGACAACCGGCGCGCCGAATCGGTGCCCGAGCGGCTGGCCGAGGCCATCGAACTGTGGCGAAACCGCTTTCCGGGCCCGAGCGATTTTGCCCGTGTCGATGAAATCTTTTCCGCCGCCAGCTACCAGTACGTGCTCTACGGCATGGGCTTTGAAACGCATCCGCGCGAGCGCACCGCACAGGCAGGCGAGCACGAGCAGGCGCGCGCGCTGCGGGCCGAGGTCGAACGCCTGAGCCGACGCCTGCTGGCCCAGTTGCCCGACAATCGGGCGTTTTTGACCGAGATCGCCGGGCAGCCATCCGCGCCATCCGGTGCGGCGGTGGCCGGCGCCTGACCATGCTGAACAGGGATTGACAACGCCATGCCGCGCCACGAACTGCTCGACAACGTGATCCACAAGGACCTGCGGATCGACCGACGCTACGGCCGCAATCGCGGCTACGACGTCCAGCTCGCGCGCGTGTTTCCGGTCGAGCTGGGCGTGCTGCAGGCCGAGTACCCGCTGTTCTTTGCCCGCAACGCCGAAAGCGGACACTTCGACCTGGTCGCCCTGCTGGGGTTGGAGGCCGGAGAGAATCTCTATCTCGGCGAAGACGAATGGCTGGCCCGCGCCCTGCCGCTGAGCATCGAGCGCCAGCCCTTCCTGATCGGTTTCCAGGCCGACGGCGACCCGGGTGCGCCGGAACAGGTCCCGGTCGTCCACGTCGACATGGACCACCCTGCCGTCAGCGATTCGGCCGGCGAGCCGGTGTTTCTGCCGCACGGCGGCGACAGCCCGCTGCTCGAGCGTATCAATACCGTGCTGGCCACGATCCACGCCGGGCACCAGGCCAGCGAGGATTTCTCGCGCATGCTGGTCGGCCTGGACCTGGTCGAATCGATCGAGCTCGACATCGAGCTCAACGACGGCTCGCGACGCAGCCTCAAGGGTCTGCATACGATCCACGAAGAGCGCCTGGCCCGTCTGGATGCCGACAGCCTGGGCATGCTGCATCAGCGGGGATACCTGCAGCATGTGTTCATGCTGCTGGCCTCCATGCCCCAGCTGGCCGTGGTGATCGAGCGCAAGAATCGGCAGCTGGACGCGCCCCCGGCGGCCTGAGCCCATGCTGCCGGTCCCCCAGCCGCTGGAAGAAGTGCACGGCGTCGCCGGCGCCGGCGTGCACGAGCAGGTTGCGCGGCTGGACCGGCCGCTGGTCTTTCGCGGCCTGGTCTCGGACTGGCCGCTGGTCGCGGCCGCCCGGGACTCGATCGGCGCGGCGGCGGACTACCTGCTGCGCTTCGATACCGGCGAGCCGGTGACCGCCTTCGTCGGCCAGCCCCGGGACCAGGGCCGGATTTTCTACAACGAGGACCTGAGCGATACCAACTTCACTCCGCGCCGGGTCGGTCTGGCCGAGGTCCTCGCGCAGCTCGAAGCCCAGGCCGACAACCCCCAGGCGCCGACCCTGTACGTCGGCTCCTCGGCCATCGACCTGTGCCTGCCCGGCCTGAGCGCTGAAAACAGTCTGCCGCCGGGACGCTTTCGGGCCTCGGTGCGCATCTGGCTGGGCAATCGCACCCGGGTGGCCGCGCACTACGACGCGCTGGAAAACATCGCCTGCGTGTGCGGCGGCCGGCGCCGCTTCACCCTGTTTCCGCCCGACCAGCTGGCCAACCTGTACGTCGGGCCGATGGAGCTGACCCCGGCCGGCCAGCAGATCAGCCTGGTCGATTTCGAAAACCCGGACCTGGCGCGCCACCCGCGCTTTGCCGAGGCGCTCGAGCAGGCCCGGTCGGCCACCCTGGCGCCGGGCGATGCGGTCTACATTCCGCCGATGTGGTGGCACCACGTCGAAGGGCTGGATCCGTTCAACATCCTGATCAACCACTGGTGGCGCGAAGTGCCGGATTACATGGGCGCGCCCAACGATGCCCTGCTGCACGCCATCCTGAACATCCGTGACCTGCCGGCCGCCCAGCGCCGCGCCTGGCGGGGCCTGTTCGACCACTACGTCTTCGATGCCGACGAGACCACCGTGGCGCATATTCCGCCGCCCAGTCGCGGTGTCCTGGGCGAGCTGGACGACAACATCGTCCGGCGCCTGCGCAGCCTGCTGCGCAACAAGCTCAATCGCTGACTCAAGGACTTCGATCATGCCGGCAAGCGACATCGACAGCTTCAAACGCGTCATCATCGTCGGCGGCGGCACGGCCGGATGGATGGCCGCCGCGGCCCTGGCCAAGACCTTCGGGACGCGCAAGCACATCGAGCTGATCGAATCCGACGAGATCGGCACGGTCGGGGTGGGCGAGGCAACGATTCCGGCAATCAAGAACTTTCACCTGCTGCTCGGGCTGGACGAGGCGGAGTTCCTGGACGCGGTCAACGGCACCTTCAAGCTCGGCATCGAGTTCGAAAACTGGGGCCGGGTCGGCGAGCGCTATTTCCACCCCTTCGGCCCGCCTGGCGCCGACGCCTGGGCAGCGCAGTTTCATCACTACTGGCTCAAAAGCCGAACGCTGGGCGAGACCGGCAGCCTCAACGACTTCAGTTTCGAGGCCACGCTGGCCCGG
>JAWLFD010000077.1:0-10115 GCA_041685745.1 Wenzhouxiangella sp. | reverse complement strand
TAGCTGATCGGAAAACGCGCCGCCCGATCGTGCGGTCGGTGGAAATCCAGCGCCGGTCCCAGGGGAATGATGTAGTGCGGGTTGATGCTGTCATGGCTGCCGTAGTAGTGCATCTTGATCGCGGTGAACTCCACCGTTTCGGCAATGCCCGGCATCTGGTAGAGCTCGCGCAGGTAGTTCGACAGGTTGGGATAGTCGTCAATGCGTCGGATGTTGCACTTGAAGTGACCGACGTAGACCGCGTCGAAGCGGATCAGGGTCGTGAACAGGCGCCAGTCGGCCTCGGTCAGGCGGTCGCCGCATAGATAGCGCTGGTCGTCGAGTCGCACCTCGAGGGCATCGAGGGTTTCGAACAGCGGCACGATGGCTTCCTCGTAGGCCGCCTGGGTGGTGGCAAATCCGGTCTTGTAGACCCCGTTGTTGACGTTGTCGTAAACGACCGCGTTGATGTCGTCGATCTGCTCGCGCAACTCCAGCGGGTAGAAGTCGCCGGCCGCAGCCCCGACCGCGTCGAAGGCCGAGTTGAACATGCGGATGATGTCGGCGGATTCATTGCTCACGATGGTGCCTCGCTTCTTGTCCCAGACCACCGGCACGGTGACCCGTCCGGAGTAGTCCGGCTTGGCCGCGGTATAGACCTGGTGCATGAACTCCGCGTCGTGGATCGGATCGGGCACGACCTTGTAGCCGTCATGGAAGGTCCAGCCGTGCTCGCGCATGATCGGATTGACCACCGAAACGCTGATCATTTTTTCGAGTTTTTTGAGCTTGCGGAAAATCAGCGTCCGATGAGCCCAGGGACAGGCGTAGGCAACATAGAGGTGATAGCGCCCGGCTTCGGCCTGGAAGCCACCGACCCCGTCCGGACCGGGCTCGCCATCGGCGGTGATCCAGTTGCGGAAGGCGGCCGCCGAGCGCTCGAAGCGCCCGCCGGTGGAATCCGTGTCGTACCACTGGTCTTGCCACTGGCCGTCGACCAACAGTCCCATGCGCTTGACTCCTTTGTCCAGATAATCGTTGCAAGTGTAACAATCGAAAGACAACGGACTGGTCGGCCTGGCGGGATCAGGTACTGCCGATGAGTTCTCGCATGCGGTGTTCGGCACTGGCGACATAGCTGCCGCCGAACAGGTTGGCGTGATTGAGCACGTGGTAAAGCTGGTAGAAGGCTCGCCGCTGCCGCCAGCCGCCGGGCAGTGGCCAGGCCTCCCGGTAGGCGCGGAAGAAATCCTCGCTGAACCCTCCGAACAGGTCGGCCATGGCCAGGTCGCACTCGCGGTCGCCGTAGTGGACGGCCGGGTCGTAGATGACGGGTGTCCCGTCGGACAGGGCGGCGGCGTTTCCGGCCCACAGATCGCCGTGCAGCAGCGACGGTTCGGGGTCATGATCGGCGCCCAGCCGGGTCCACGCGGCGAGCACCTGCTGGGCCGCTTCATCCAGACCCGGCCCACGGCGGCTTTGCACCAGGCGCTGAATCTGCGGTGCCAGCCGGCGTTGACGAAAGAATTCGCTCCAGTCGCCCGCCACGTCATTCGACTGCGGCATGGGGCCCAGATAATTGTCGCGATGCCAGCCGAACATCTCGCCCTGGTCGCGGTGCTGCATGGCCAGCTCGTGCCCCAGTCGCCGGTCGACCGGTCGGGTGCGCGGCCTGAGCTTCAGTGCTTCAAGCGCCAGCCAGCCGCCGCCGGCCTCGAAAGGCTGGTGTCCCAGCAGCTGCGGAACGCGCACGCATCCAGCCCTGGACAGGGCGGCCAGACCATCGGCTTCGGCCGCCAGCAGGGCGCAGCGGTCGGAGGATTCGAACTTGACGAATGCCGAGCCGTTGCGGGTCTCGAGCAGGCAAGTCTGGCTGGTGTCTCCGCCGGCGACCGGTCGAAGCGCGATCCCGTTTTCGTCCAGCCCGATGCTGCGAGCGACTTCAACGGCCTGTTCGTGGGTCATCGCCATCCCGTTCTGCTCCCGCCCGGGGGCCTTTACTTGCCGATACAGAAACTCGAGAAAACCCGCCCGAGCAGCTCGTCGGCGCTGATTCTGCCGGTGATCTCGCCCAGCGCGTCGGCGGCCTCGCGCAGATCCTCGGCCAGCAACTCCCCGGAACCAGTGGCCAACAGTTCGGCGCGACCGTGATCGACCCGTTCAAGCGCGAGGCGTAGCTGGTCGACGTGACGCCGGCGCGCGGAAAACTCACGGCCGACGGTGTCGGCCAGGCCCAGCTCCCGAATGACCAGGTCTTCGAGCAACGCCAGCCCGTCACCGCTTGCGGCCGACAACCAGACCGAACGCTGTTCGGCGCGCGCGGTTTCGGCAACGAGATCGATCTTGTTGTGAATCCGGATCAGCGGCACTGCGGTCGGCAGCCCCGGAGGCGGCTGCGGTTCGGGCAGGCTGCTGTCGATCACCCAGAAGATCAGGTCGGCGCCGCTCATTTCGCGCCGGGCACGGCGCACGCCCTCGGCCTCGATCCGATCATCGGTCTCGCGCAGGCCGGCGGTGTCGGCCAGGGTGACGCTCAATCCGGCGATCGAGATCGTCTCGCGCAGGACATCGCGGGTGGTGCCCGGGATTTCGGTGACGATGGCCGAATCTCGTCGGCTCAGCGCATTGAGCAGGCTGGACTTGCCGGCGTTGGGCGGGCCGATGATGGCGACGTGGACCCCATCGTTGAGCAGGCGCCCGCCATCGGCCTGATGAAGCAATTCGGCGAGCTGCCCGCGCAGATCCTCGACCCGGGACCGCACGTCGCCGTCGGCCAGGAAATCGACGTCCTCGTCGGGAAAATCCAGCGCCGCCTCGATCCAGACCCGCAGCTCGGTCAAGGCTTCGGCCAACCCGTCGACGCGGCGGGAGAACACCCCCTCCAGGCTGCGGCGCGCGGCGCGCGCGGCCTTTTCGGTGCTGGCCGCGATCAGGTCGGCGACCGCTTCGGCCTGGGCCAGGTCCATGCGGTCGTTCAGGAAGGCGCGCTGGGAAAACTCGCCCGGTCCCGCCCGGCGGGCGCCGGCGGCCAGGCAGGCGGCGATCAGCAGTTCCAGGACCACCGGCGAGCCGTGGGCCTGGAGCTCGACCACGTCTTCCCCGGTAAAGGAGGCCGGTCCGGGGAACGGCAGCACCAGTCCCTGGTCGATCTCGCCGCCGGTTTGATCGCGAAAGCTGCGCAGCCCGGCCGTTCGCGCCGCCGGCAGCCGGCCGCTGATGCGTTCGGCGATGGAGAAGGCGTCGGGGCCGGAAAGCCGGATCACGCCGACCCCGCCGCGACCGGGCGGGGTGGCAATGGCGCAGATGGTGTCAGCCTTCGCGCTCAAGCCGCTTGAGGATGTACCACTGCTGGGCCAGCGAGACACCGGCGTTGGTCGCCCAGTACAACACAAGCCCGGCCGGGAACAGCGCGAACATGAAGGCAAAGACCACCGGCAGCCACATCATGATCTTGCGCTGGGTCGGATCCATGCCCGCGGTGGGCATCAGGCGCTGGGTGATGATCATGAACGCGCCGTTGAGGATGGGCAGGATGAAGTAGGGATCCGGGCGACTCAGGTCGGGCACCCACAGAAACGATGTCTGGCGCAGCTCGACCGACTCCAGCAGAACCCAGTACAGCGAGATGAAGATCGGAATCTGGACCAGGATGGGCAGACAACCGCCGAGCGGGTTGACCTTCTCTTTTTTGTAGATGTCCATCATGGCCTGACCGAACTTCTGTCGGTCATCGCCATAGCGCTCCTTGAGCTGCTGGATGCGCGGCTGCAGCTTGCGCATCTTGCCCATGGAGCGGAACTGGGCTTCGGTCAACTTGTAGAAGATCAGCTTGATCAGCAGGGTCAGCGCCACGATCGACCAGCCCCAGTGCCCGATCACGATATGAATCTTGTCGAGCGCCCAGAACAGCGGCTGAGAGATGATGCGGAACCAGCGATAGTCCACGCTCAGTACCAGGCCGTCGGCGATTTCGTCCAGGCGATTCTGCAGTTTCGGCCCGGCATACAGCCTGGCGACGAAGCTGTGACTGTCGCCGTCGGCGACGGTCACCTGCGGCGAGGTCGCGGCAATGACGTGGCGCGGCAGACGATCGGTGGAAACGTACCGGGTGGAGTAACGATGGGTCTGGTCTTCAGGCGGAATCCAGGCGGCCAGGAAGTAATGCTGGATGAAAGCCGCCCAGCCCCCTTCGAAGGTATCGCTGTGGGCGCGCGACTCGATGTCGTCGAACGCAAGCTTGCGCATGCCTTCCCCCGGGCTGAACCAGGCCCCGCCGTTGAAGCTGAAGCGCTCGGGGTTGGTGAAGGCCGGTCCGGCGTCGCTGAAATCCGGTTCGGTACGCTGCAGCTGGACATAGCGCGCACCGCGCCATTCCTGACCGCTGCCGTTGCGCACTTCGAATTCCAGGTCGACCACGTAGTCGCCGCGGTAGAAGATCCAGGTGGCGACCACCTCCAGGCCGGACTCGTCGCGCCAGCTCAAGGGCACCTCGAGCCGGTCGCTGCCCTCGGGCAACTCGTAGTAGTCGCGCTCGAACTCCCATCGGCTGGTGTGGTTCGGCGCGGGCATTCCATCGGCCAGCAGACCGGCCTGGGCGACGAACAACTCGGGCAATTCCTCGACCAGCAGCACGAAAGGCTCATCGGGTCGATCCACGGCAACCGGGTAATCTTTCAGGCGCAGATCGACCAGGGTGCCGCCGTTGGCGTCCAAGTCCACCCTGAGCACGTCGGTCACGACCTCGATTCGACGGCTGGCGCGAATCTCCGACGGGGGCGATGCGGCCGCCTCGGTGGCCGGGGCATCCTGCAGCGTCGGCAGGTCGGGCAGGTCGTCGACCGAGTCCGAAGCCGGGTCCGATTCGTCGGCGGACGAGTCCGAGGCGATATCGGCGTCCGGGCGGGGCGGGGCAGCATAGTCGCTCTGCCATTCCATGAACAGCAGGAAGCTCAGGATTCCGAGCGCGAGAATGAAGAAAGTCCGAGTATTCATGCTGTCAGATAAACCGCTGCCATAGTTGTTCCAGCGCCGCGCGCAGGCCCGCCCGGTCCAGTTCGGCCGCAGCCGGCTGCGCCAGTACCACGTAGTCCATCGGGGCCAGGCGCGGTCGTTTCAGACGAAAGGTTTCGCGGATCTGGCGTCGAATTCGATTGCGGACCACGGCCCGGCCGGAAACCCGGCGCGACACCGCGATGCCCAGCCTGGCCTGCGTCGACTCGGTGAAATGGATCCGGAAGTAGGCGTTGCCGTGTCGTCGTCTGCGCTCGAAGACCCGCTGGAACTCCGGGCCGGAAAGCAGGCGCGCGGAGCGGGGCAGGTCATGCACGCGAGCCGACTTAGCGGCTGTTGCTTGCCGCCAGCCGCTTGCGGCCCTTGGCCCGGCGCGCATTGATGATCGCGCGGCCGGCACGGGTCGCCATCCGGGCCCGGAAACCATGCCGCCGGGCACGCTTGATTCTGCTGGGTTGAAATGTACGTTTCATGACGTTTGTCCTTGAATCCTGCCGAACTCTACAATGTAAGATGGAACGCGGCGATCGGCCAGCCTGCCTGTCAGGCACAAACCCGCAACAAAAGACGTCAAGGATAGCGTTTTCCTGGCCCCTCAGTCAACGCTTTTTGACGGAACAATCGGAGCAGCATGAACAAGTCCGCCACCAGCCCTTCCGCCTCCGTGCTCTGGCAGCAGTGCCTCGAGCGGCTGGAGCGCCAGGTGCCGCTGGACGAACTCAACACCTGGCTGCGGCCGCTTCGGCTGACCAGCCACGGGGGGTCGGAGTTCCGTCTCAACGCACCCAATGATTTCGTGCGCGACCAGGTCGAGGCCAACTATCTGGGCATGATTCGCGACTTTCTGACCGGTCAGGGGGTGGACCGGGATGCCGTATCGGTCGCCGTCGCCGATGGTCCGCGCCCGACCCGAGCCGGGACCGGCCGCCGAACGGCGCGCGAAAAACCGGCGCTGGACGACCGCTACCAGTTCGACAATTTCGTCCTCGGCAAGTCCAACGAGCTTGCCTTCGCCGCGGCCCGGCAGGTCGCCAAGAATCCCGGTACGGTCTACAACCCCCTGCTGCTCTACGGCTCGACCGGCCTGGGCAAGACCCACCTGCTGCACGCCGCCGGCCAGTTCATCGCCGAAGCCAATCCGGAGGCGCGAATCCTGTATCTGCATTCGGAAAAATTCGTCTCGGAGATGATCCAGGCGCTGCGCCGCGACAGCATCGACCAGTTCAAACGACGCTATCGCTCGGTCGAAACCCTGCTCATCGACGACATCCAGTTCTTTGCCGGGAAGGATCGCTCACAGGAAGAATTCTTCCATACGTTCAACAGCCTGCTCGAATCCCGCCAGCAGATCATCCTGACCTGCGATCGCTATCCGAAGGAAGTCGACGGAATCGAATCGAGATTGCGTTCGCGCTTCGGCTGGGGATTGACGGTCTCGATCGAACCCCCGGATTTCGAAACCCGCGTCGCGATCCTGCAGAAAAAAGCCGCGGAACGGGGCCTGGATCTGGAAGAGGAGGTCGCCAGCCTGATCGCAAAGCGAATCCGCTCCAACGTCCGCGACCTCGAGGGTGCGCTCAACTCCCTGATCGCCAACGCGCGCTTTTCCGGGCGTCGCATCGACCTGGACTATACCCAGGAAATCCTGCGCGACGTGCTGGCGGTCCACGATCGCCTGATCACCATCGAGAACATTCAGAAAACGGTCGCCGACTTCTACCAGCTGCGCGTCGCCGACCTGCTGTCGAAACGGCGCACGCGTTCCATCGCCCGGCCACGCCAAATGGCCATGTTTCTGGCCAAGAGCCTGACCGAGCACTCGCTGCCCGAAATCGGCAATGCCTTCGGCGGACGCGATCATACAACCGTGCTGCACGCTTGCCGTAAAATCGACAGCCTGTGCGAGACCGACGGCAGGCTGCGCGAAGAGCGGGCACGGCTGACGCGGGAGTTGTCCTCCTGATGCGGTTAGCAAATGGTGGTCAAGCTGTGGATAATGCGGGACGGGAAAGTTATCCACATTTCCCACACAGCTTCCCGAGCCGTGCCGCGGCCCGAAACGAATAACGCAAGATATTGAAAATAATGAGAAAAAAAGGCTATCCACAGAACACACAGGCCCTATCACTACAGTCTTTTTTTCTTTTATACATCTACATAATGATGTCCTGACCTCGTGTCTTCATCCGATCCGGACCTGCAAGGAGCCGTCATGAAATTCTCGATCCAGCGCGAAGCACTGCTTGCACCGATTGCCCAGGTGGTCAATGTGGTGGAGCGTCGACAGACCCTGCCTGTCCTGGCCAATTTCCTGATCGAGGCGGTCGAAAGCGGCCTGCGCATTACCGGCACCGACATGGAGGTCGAACTGGTTGCGCGGGCGCGGGCCGAAGTCGCGCAGACCGGGAGCATCACGGTGCCGGCGCGCAAGCTGGTGGACATTTGTCGAGCGTTGCCGGAAGGGGTCCAGATCAACGTCCAGCTCAATCAGGACAAACTGGCGCTGCACGCCGGGCGCAGCCGATTCACGCTGGCCACCTTGCCGGCCAGCGAGTTCCCGGCGAGCGATCAGGCCGAGAGCCTGCAGACCTACTCGGTGCCCCAGGGCAAGCTGCGCTGGCTGATGGAAAAGACCGGTTTCGCCATGGCCCACCAGGATGTCCGGCATTACCTCAATGGCCTGCTGCTGGAGTTTCGCGAGGGTGTCGTGCGGGCCGTGGCCACCGATGGGCATCGGCTTTCGCTGGGCGAGATCGAGGCCGGAACCAGCGGCGAGGTTCGCAGCCTGATCGTTCCGCGCAAGGGGGTGATGGAGCTCAACCGGGTGCTCGAGGACAGCGAAGAGGCGCTCAGTCTGGTGGTTGGCCAGGGATTCCTGCGGGTCGATCGGGAGCGGATCGTGTTGACCACCAAGCTCATCGACGGACGATTCCCCGATTACGAGGCGGTCATTCCCATGGCAACCGATCAATCCCTGGTCGCCGATCGCGGCGCGTTCGTCAACGCGCTCCAGCGTGCCGCGATCCTGTCGAACGAGAAGTATCGGGGCGTGCGTCTGGAAATGACGCCGGGGTTGCTGCGGATCATCGCGCACAACCCGCAGCAGGAAGAGGCGACCGAAGAAATCGAGGCCGAACACACCTACGAAAACCTCAAGGTCGGCTTCAACGTCAACTATCTGCTTGACGCGCTCGGCTCCATCGATGGTGATCAGGTGCGACTGGCCCTGCGCGACGCCAACAGTTCCTGCCTGGTGACGGCCACGGACAACGAAGCCGTGCGCCAGGTCGTGATGCCGCTCAAGCTCTGATCACGGTCCTCCTGAACGCGGTCGGACGGCGTCGACAACGGCCAACCGCCGCCGATCGTGGCAACAGGCTGCGATGAGTCTGGAGCGCTTGAGCATCGAGGGGGTCCGCAACCTGACCCCTGTGGAAATCCTGCCCGGGCCGGGTCTGAACTGGTTTCAGGGCGCCAATGGCGCAGGCAAGAGCAGCGTGCTGGAAGCGATTTTCCTGCTGGCGCGGGGGCGTTCTTTTCGCAGCCACCGGATTGCCTCGGTCATCCAGCACGGGCGAGAGCGCGTGCAGGTCGTGGCGCGCCGGTCGGCCGATGGCATGACGCTCGGGATGGAGCGCTCCGCCGGAGCCTGGCGTGGACGCATCGGCGGCAGCGATTGCCTGCGTCTGAGCGAGTTTGCCGCCCGTCTGCCCCTGGTGCTGATGCAGCCCGACAGCCACCGCCTGATCGATGGCGGGCCGGAGCACCGCCGCCAGTACCTGGACTGGCAGTTGTTTCACGTGGAACCTCTGTACCTGGCCACCTGGCAGCGTTACTCCCGCTACTTGCGTCAGCGCAACGCGGCGCTCAAGGCGTCTGCCGGCGATCCGGTTCTGCGGGCGCTCGAGGGCCCGATGGCCGAAGCTGGAGAGCGCGTGAGTGCGTTTCGCGCCGGTCTGGTCGACGCGGCCGGTGAGTCGATCCAGCGGCTGGCGGCAAGCCTGGGCATCCACCTGCCCGGAGCGGTCGAGCTTCGCTACCGTGCCGGCTATGCGCTCGAGGACGGCCTGGCCGATGTATTGACCGCCTCTAGACCCCGGGACCGCGAGATGGGTTTCACCCGTCAGGGCCCGCATCGTGCCGAACTGGTCATACAGTGTGCTGGGCAGGCGGCGGCGCAAGAGCTTTCGCGGGGGCAGCAGAAACTGGTGGCCCTGTTGCTGCAGCTGGCTCAGCTCGGGGGGCTGGTCGGGGAGGGTGTTCGGCCCCTTCTTTTGCTCGACGACCCGGTCTCCGAGCTGGATGATCGCCATCTCGGGCTGGTGCTCGACTGGCTGGAAACGCAACCGGTTCAGAGCTGGGTGACCGCCACCAGTCCCTGTCCTAGGTCCGGGCGAGTGTTCCACGTGGAACAGGGCGAAATCGAGCGGGTGCTATAATGATCGAATTGTTCAGAGCGTATTTTCAATGACCGAAGACAGCTACGGATCCGGCAGTATCAAGGTCCTCAAGGGCCTGGATGCCGTTCGAAAGCGACCGGGCATGTACATCGGCGACACCGATGACGGTACCGGCCTTCACCACATGGTCTTTGAGGTCGTCGACAACTCGATCGATGAAGCGCTGGCCGGCCATTGCGACGAAATCAGCGTGGTTTTGCACGAGGACGGCATGGTCAGCGTGTCCGACAACGGCCGCGGAATTCCGGTCGACCTGCACGAGGAAGAGGGACGATCGGCGGCCGAGGTCATCATGACCGTGCTCCATGCCGGCGGCAAGTTCGACGACAACTCCTACAAGGTCTCCGGTGGCCTGCACGGCGTCGGGGTCTCGGTCGTCAACGCCCTGTCCGAGCGCCTGGAACTGGTGATTGATCGTCAGGGCAAGCGCTGGGTGCAGACCTTTGCCGACGGCGTGCCGCAGGCGCCGCTGGCCGTTGCCGGGACCAGCGACCAGACCGGTACGACGATTCGTTTCCTGCCCAGTCGCCAGACGTTCTCGGACATCGAGTTTCATTACGATATCCTGGCGCGCCGTCTGCGCGAGCTCAGTTTCCTCAATTCCGGGATCGCCATCAACCTGACCGACGAGCGCAGCGGGCGTGAAGACCGCTTTCGCTACGAAGG
>JAWLFD010000076.1:0-10159 GCA_041685745.1 Wenzhouxiangella sp. | reverse complement strand
CGTGGGCCCGGCCTACTACATGGTCGATACTACCGGGGACGGCATTCTCAACATCAGGCACGACCGCTTCGAGCCGGTCAAGCCGGTGTACTGGAAGATTTTCGAGTGGTAGTCCGGAAATGCCGGCAGAACTACTGCGCGGGCGCCTGACAGCGTCCGGCGGTGCTCGGAATCCTCATGTACAACTTCGTACACTGCGGTTCCTGCGCGCCGGCGGCCACCGTCAGCCAACCGCTCGCTACGTTCTGCCGGCATTTCCCCTACCGTAGAAGATCCTGGTTGCGCGGGCGCCTGAGATTACTGCATTCGCATTCAAGACCGTTTCGCCTCGCGCTGCGCGCTTGCAGGCGACCTACTTTTGTCAGTCGCGACAAAAGTAGGCAAAAGCGCTTTTTTCAGGCGGCAGCTGCTCGAGGTGCCGGTCGGAACCGGTCTGGGGGTTTGATGTGTGGCATCAGATTTTGGTCCGAGATCTTCCTGTCCGTGCAGGGTGTTCGCCCTAGTTTGCGGGTGACCAATGGATTCCGGCTTCGATCTCTATCGGAGCGCGGTCGTGGCTTATAGGGCTTATGGAAGTATAAACCCCCTTTTCGCTGAATCCCAGCGGTATCCGGAGCCGCGGCAGCCCTATATCTGACCCTTACCCGAGCCCCCAGCTGGCCGAATTTCCCCGATTTTGCCCGCATTGACCGGGCATGGCAAGAGCGGCTCCGAGCCGCGCACGGGGGGAACGCGGCGGGCAGTCGGGTTTCGCAGTTCAGTGAAGCAAGCCGACAGGCCGGGCTGGAGGCGCCCGACTTTCCGGCCACAGATCGGGGAGATTCTTGCTGTCGAGGTGACGCAGGATTCTTTCGATGACCGGCGGGTCCTCAATGCAGGCGATCACCTTGACCGAGCCGCCGCAGTTCGGGCAGGTTTCGACATCAACCTTGAAAACCCGCTTGAGGCGTCGCGCCCAGCGCATTGAGGCCTGTTGCTCGGCCGGTGTGCGGTCCTTTTCTGGGGTCGGCTTTGTGGGCTTGGCGCCCTGGCCCCGGCGGGCCGGCGTGACCCGGGCCCGGTACGGGCTGTTGGGCGCAAACACTCCATGAAATCGGGTCAGATTCAGGCGTGGCGGTGGCACCAGTGCGGCCAGCCGCGCGATGAAATCCAGCGGCTCGAAGATCACATGGGTCGTTCCGTCGCGGTACGGCGTTTTCAGCGAGTAGCCGATGTCGCCGCGCGGAGCCAGGAACAGCCGCTTTTCCGAGACGGGCGGGCGGCAGATGTAGCGGCAGAGGCGTTCGAGCTTTTCGCGCTGGGTGGCCTTCACCGCGACGCCGGCGTGGAGCGAAAAGCCGGCGACGTTGCCGGGCGCGTTGGCCGGCCCATCCTCCCAGCCGTTGTCGGGCAGGGTCTGAAGCGTGAAGACTTTGCGCCCGCGGTGTGGGCCGACCGCGATGCGATAGGTGATCGAATGGCTGGCCAGCTCGGGCATCGGGTCGTCGCTGTCGAGCGCTACGCCCAGGTCGAGCTGTTCGGTGTCGCGCCGATCCGCACCAGCTCGAAAACGCAGTGCTCAATCTATGTATCAATGCCCGCGATGCAATGCCGAACGGCGGGCGCCTGACGCTGGACGTTAAAATCGAAACGAAGGCGGAGGAAGCCGAAATCGAAGGGATCTCGGACAGCGAATCCCCGGGCGCAAGCCCGGGCCACTTCGTGGTGCTGACCGTTGCAGATACGGGCACGGGGATGAGTGAAGATGTCGTGTCCCGGGCGTTCGAACCGTTCTTCACGACCAAGGAAGTGGGCAAGGGGACCGGGCTTGGGCTGAGCCAGGTTCATGGCTTCGTCGAGCAGTCCAGCGGCCGGGCGGAAATTCAATCCCGTCCCGGCGAAGGCACATCGATAAGCCTCTATCTGCCGGCAATCGATGCGCCGGTGCATGGCGCCGCGCTCGAGACATCGAGCGACCGGCAGGGAACCGCGATGCCGCGCGGCAGTGAAACAATTCTCGTGGTCGAAGACAATGCCGATGTTCGCAGCCAGGTCTGCAAGCAGCTCGAAACGCTCGGGTATGCGGTGATCGTGGCCGCGAGCGGCGACGAGGCGCTGGAGCAGTTGAAATCGAACCGCCATTTCGACCTGCTTTTCACCGATGTGGTCATGCCCGGCGAACTGAACGGGCGCGACCTGGCCGAACACTCGGTTCGCCTTCGCCCCGAATTGCCGGTGCTGCTGACGTCCGGCTACGCCGAGCAATCCGTGTTTCCGGAAGGCCGCGTCCCGGGCGGCATGCGGCTGCTCAACAAACCCTATCGCCGCAGCGCACTGGCCCATGCGCTGCGAGAGGTGTTGAGCCCGCCTGCGAATCGTTAGCGCCTAACGATTGAATCCAACGGCTTATTTTGTTCGAGGGACGACCAGAACGTCGAGCCGACTGGTTGCAAGAATGTCCAGGGCTGTGCTTCCCAGCAGCATTCGGGCGGGCCCGCTGCCGGCGCCGGCGCCGATTACGAGCAGATCCGCGGCAAGTTCGCCGGCAACGTTCTCGATAGCCGGCACGACCGTTGTATCGATATGTCTGACAATGCGCTGAACCCTGCCGATATCCACTGATTTGAGAAATTCGTCCAGTGCCCGGGCCGCTAGTGCCTGCTCTTCGGCAAGGTAGCTCTTGATTTCGGTCTTGTTCATCGAGCCCAGTGTCAACGAGCCGATCGCGGGTGCGGAAAAGAAGTACGCAACCGACAGCATGGCGTCGCGGTCAAAACCCAGGGCCAGCATGGTGCGCAGGGCCTGGGCCGCGTTGGGGGAAAGATCGACCGCGGCCAGAACATGGGCATAGTGCTTCTCGGGATCGGTGTTGACCATCAGAACCGGTAGTTGGCTGCGCCGGATAGCACGTTCGGCGGTCGTGCCGATGAATGTGTCTTGCAGCAATTTGCGACGGTAGGCGCCAACGACCAGCAGGTCCGGCTGCAGATCATCAAGTGCCCTGGCGATGCCCTGGAACGCCTCGCCTTCATACAAGTGAGCCGCGGCTTCGATGCCATACCGATCTCGAAGTAGTTCACGTTGCTCTTCCAACAGGTCTCGGCTGAGGCCGGCTTCGGCCTTGACCAGGGCCTTCGGTCGATCCGGATCGACGGCGTGGACGATGTCCAGGCTCGCGCCGGTCGTGCGTGCCAGCATGGCGGCCCGATGCATCGCCAGTTCGGCCCGCGGCGAAAAGTCCGTTGCCACCAGAATCCCGCGCATCGATCACCTCTGTCAATGTTCGTCTCGGCTGATAGGATATCCTTCCGGCCGCGCAAGTTGTTGCCATGAGCAGACCAGGATGCGATGAATGGTTGAGCTGATTCTTCACTCGGTTTTTGGCGAAGTCGCAATCCTGCTGGCGCTGGCGGCGGCAATCGGTTTTGCCGGACTGATGCTGCGCCAACCGCTGATCGTGAGCTTCATTGCCGTAGGGCTGCTGGCCGGCCCTTCGGGGTTCGACGTGGTTCGATCCGCAGAGCAGATCGATTTCCTGGCCGAACTCGGGATTGCCGTACTTCTTTTCCTGGTCGGAATGAAGCTGGACGTGAAGTTGATCCGTTCGCTGGGCGCTGTCGCCCTGACGACCGGGCTGGGTCAGGTGGCATTTACGGCCATCTTCGGGTTCCTGATTGGCGTGGCGCTGGGACTGGGGACCGTCGCAAGCATTTACGTCGCTGTTGCGCTCACGTTTTCCAGCACCATCATCATCGTCAAGCTGTTGTCGGACAAGCGTGAAATCGATTCACTGTACGGCCAGATTGCGCTGGGCTTCCTGATCGTGCAGGACTTGGTTGTCGTACTGGCAATGATCGTGCTTTCGACCCTGGGAATGGGCATCGCGGATGATCCGGGCAGTGGACGCATTGCCGCGGTGCTGGGCGCGGCCGCGGGACTGCTTCTGCTGGTCGTGCTGTTCATTCGGTATCTTGCCGATCCGCTGACACGGCGACTTGCGCGTGCGCCGGAGTTGCTGGTGATTTTCGCGATCGCCCTGGCTGCCATGTTCGCCGCAGTGGCAGACGCCGCCGGCCTGGGAAAGGAACTTGGCGGTTTGATGGCCGGGGTGGCGCTGGCATCGACACCCTATCGCGAGACGATCGCATCCAGGCTTGCGCCGTTGCGCGACTTTCTCCTTTTGTTCTTTTTCATTGCGCTGGGGTCCAGCCTGGAACTTTCCCAGCTCGGCGAGCACTTCGGCGCAGCCGTGATTTTCTCCCTGTTCGTGCTGATCGGCAATCCGATCATCGTGCTTGCCATCATGGGCGCCATGGGCTACCGGGCCAGAACGGGATTCCTGGCCGGCCTGACCGTGGCACAGATCAGCGAGTTTTCACTGATCTTCATCGCGATGGGGGTAACACTCGGCCACGTAGGGCAGGACATGCTGGGATTGGTCACGCTGGTGGGCCTGGTCACGATTGCCCTGTCCACCTACATGATCACCTATTCCCACCGACTCCTTTCATGGTTCGAGCCCTTCCTGGGAATTTTCGAACGCAGCAACACGTCGCGCGAACCGGTCGATAAAAGCGACGGCGGCCAGTCCGACAGGGTTCAGGTCTTGATTTTCGGACTGGGCCGCTTCGGTACTGCGCTGGGCCAGCGACTGCAACATCGCAAAGTGCGTGTTCTGGGTGTCGACTTCAATCCACTCGCGGTCAACCGCTGGCGGGCGCTCGGACTTCCGGCGGTGCATGGCGATGCCGGCGATGCCGAGCGCGTCGGCGTACTGCCAATCGACGCGGTGGACTGGGTGGTCTCGACCATTCCCGCCCTGGCACGTGATCTGCAACAGGAAGATCCGCGGTTGAGCCTGCTTCAGAGCCTGAAAAGCGTGCGTCCGACCATCAAGATTGCTGCAACTTCGCATTCAGCGATGGAAACACAAACGCTTCGAGACGCGGGTGCAGATATTGTTCTCGAGCCGTTTCAGGACGGCGCCGACCGTGCGGTCGAGCTCCTGGGCGGCGCGCGCGAACGCGAGCGTACCGACTCGCCGCTTTTGCCATCCGAGGCGCCGGAATAAGACCAGGGCCGGCTGGAAACTTCGCGGCTAATCGTCCTCGCGCAATCCGAACAGCAATCCCACGACCTGGAGTTGCTCGGGTGCACTCAGCAGGTGGACATGGTCGCCCGCCTCCAGCACGGTTGAATCCTTTACCGACAGGATACGTCCGCGACGTACCAGCAGCAGGATGTCGGCCCCCTCGGGCAGGGGCAGGTCCTCGACCCGACTGCCTGCAACGACTGCGGCCGGTTCGATGTAAAAGGAAAGTATGCGATCGGGGAATGTTTCGGTGGCGGTGATCTCGAGCACCGGTGCTGGACGCTGTTGACCAGCTCGCTCGACCCGGAACCAGTTGACCGCCCAGCGAACGGTAGCGCCGGGGATCACGGCGTTGAATACCACGATGAAGAACACCAGATGAAACAGCTCGACCGCGCCTTCGACCCCGCTCATGACCGGAAAGCTGGCCAGCAGGATCGGAACCGCGCCACGCAGGCCGGTCCAGGCGATGAAAGCGGTTTCGGTTTTCTCGTACCGAAAAGGCAGCAGGCAAAGGAACACCACCAGCGGACGGGCCAGTAACGCCAGCACCAGGCCCAGAGCAACGCCCATCAGGCCCGATGCGGCCAGCAGGCCGGGGACCGCAAGCAGTCCAAGCACCAGGAACATGGTGATCTGGCCCATCCAGGCCAGCGCGTCGTGAACGCGCAGGATGCCGGCGCGGTACGGCAGCCGGCGGTGACCAAGCATCAGCGCGGCGACATAGACCGCAAGAAAGCCCGAGCCCAGGAAAATCGTCGGGATGCCGAACGCCAGCAGCGCCAGGGCCAGCGTCATGGCCGGATACAGGCCCGCCGCGGGTACCCGGATGCGTTGCAGAAGTTGTTGGCCAAGCCAGCCGATGACAAGGCCGGCCGCCAGGCCCACGACTAACTGCAGAACAACATCAATGGCGAATGAAAGCCAGCCGAAGCTGTCGGCATCGAGCAGCACGCTGGTGAGAGTGATCGTGAGAATGACCGCCATCGGATCGTTAAGGCCCGATTCGAGTTCAAGCGTGGCGCCCACCCGCCGGCGAAGCTGCACGTTCGAACCGCGCAGCGCGGAGAACACTGCCGCCGCGTCGGTCGATGAAACAATGGCGCCGATCAGCAGCGCCTCGGGCCATTCCAGGCCGAGCAATCGCGCCGCCACGGCTACCAATCCTGCTGTGCCGGCCACGCCCACCGTGGCCAGAACAGTCGCCGGCGCCAGGTGCGGGCGGGCGGCGCGCCAGGATGTATTCAGACCGCCGTCGAACAGGATCAGCACCAGGCCGACCGTGCCTATGCGGAAGGCCAGCGAATGATCGGCAAAATCTTTCGGCAGCAACAAGCCGGCCACCAAGCCAATGCCCAGAAACAACAGGACGGCCGGAAACCCGACCCGCTCGGATGGGCGGCTGAACAGCACGCTTGCGAGCATCAGCATTCCGGCGATGGCCAGCAGCCACCCTGTGGTCAGCGGTTCGCTGCCGATCACGCAAACCTCCTGTTCGAATTTCAGTAGGCTTGATTATCGCCAATCGGCAGTTGTCCTGTCAGGCTGCTTCCGGGAGGAGGACTGAACGTGCTGCTGTCGGCGCGTCAGGTGATCTCGGTTCGGTCCCGGCCCTTGTTCTTGGCCTGGTACATCGCCTGGTCGGCGCGCCGAAGACAGGCATGCACGCTGTCGCCCGGGCGCACCAATGTGGCGGCTTATAGGAAGTATAAACCCCCTTTTCGCTGAATCCCAGCGGTATCCGGAGCCGCAGCAGCCCTATATCTGACCCTTACCCGAGCCCCTAGCTGGCCGAATTTCCCCGATTCTGCCCTGTAGTAGCCAATCCGACCGGAAAGCTGCCCCGATTTTGCCCGCATTGACCGGGCATGGCAAGAGCGGCTCCGAGCCGCGCACGGGGGGGAACGCGGCGGGCAGTCGGTTTTCGCAGTTCAGTGAAGCAAGCCGACAGGCCGGGCTGGAGGCGCCCGACTTTCCGGCCACAGACCGGGGAGATTCTTGCTGTCGAGGTGACGCAGGATTCTTTCGATGACCGGCGGGTCCTCAATGCAGGCGATGACCTTGACCGAGCCGCCGCAGTTCGGGCAGGTTTCGACATCAACCTTGAAAACCCGCTTGAGGCGTCGCGCCCAGCGTATTGAGGCCTGTTGCTCGGCCGGTGTGCGGTCCTTTTCTGGGGTCGGCTTTGTGGGCTTGGCGCCCCGGCCCCGGCGGGCCGGCGTGACCCGGGCCCGGTACGGGCTGTTGGGCGCAAACACTCCATGAAATCGGGTCAGATTCAGGCGTGGCGGCGGCACCAGTGCGGCCAGCCGCGCGATGAAATCCAGCGGCTCGAAGATCACGTGGGTTGTTCCGTCGCGGTACGGGGTTTTCAGGGAGTAGCCGATGTCGCCGCGCGGGGTGAAGAACAGCCGCTTCTCAGAGACGGGCGGGCGGCAGATGTAGCGGCAGAGGCGTTCGAGCTTTTCGCGCTGGGTGGCCTTCACCGCGACGCCGGCGTGGAGCGAAAAGCCGGCGACGTTGCCGGGCGCGTTGGCCGGCCCATCCTCCCAGCCGTTGTCGGGCAGGGTCTGAAGCGTGAAGACTTTGCGCCCGCGGTGTGGGCCGACCGCGATGCGATAGGTGATCGAATGGCTGGCCAGCTCGGGCATCGGGTCGTCGCTGTCGAGCGCTACGCCCAGGTCGAGCTGTTCGGTGTCGCGCTCGAGTAAACCTTCGCGCTCCAACAGGCGCCCCACTCGCCGGGCGATGGTGTAGGCCAGGTGCGTCAGTTGGGCCGATGTTGGCTCGCGCACCCATTGGAATCGCAGGCGGGTGCCGTCGTGCGCTACTTCATAAACCCCATCCAGAAGCAGCATATGGAAGTGGATATTGAGGTTCAGCGCCGAGCCGAAGCGCTGGATCAGCGTGACCGAGCCGGTGCGGGCGGTTTGCTGCGTGTGGCCGGCCTGCCTGATCAGGTGCCCGGCGATGACGCGGTAGACGATGCCGAGCACCCGGCCAATCAGCGCCGGGTGCGTGGCCAGGAGGAACCGCAAGGGAAACGGAAGGCTCAACACCCATTGCCGGATCGGCCGCTCGGGCAATACTTGATCGACCAGCCAGGCCGCGCCATCGGCCATCCGGCGGGCGCCGCAACTGGGGCAGAAGCCGCGGCGCTTGCAGCTAAAGGCCAGCAGGTGCTCGGCGTGGCAGGTGTCGCATCGAAGGCGTAGAAACCCGTGCTCCAGTCGGCCGCACTGCAGATAGCCATCGAACGCCTGCCGCACATGGCCGGGTAACTGTTTACCCGCATTGGCCAGGTCTTCGACAAAGATCGGGTAGTGGCGCTCGACGAGCTGGTAGAGAAGTGTGCGCTCGGGCCGGTGGCGCTGGTAGCGGCCAGCGGCCGAGCCTCCAAAAAGCTGTCTCGCCGCAGATTGAGGGAACACGCGCAGCCTTGATAACTATATTTATATACAGCCTATCAGGGCATTAGCACACCTGCCGTATCATTGATCAGCTTTCGCGGTCGAACGATACGTATGCGCCAGATTTGCTCGTCGCGGAATCGGAGGAAACCCGATTAGGTCTAGGGAAATGTAGCGCTTTTGCCTACTTTTGTCGCGACTGACAAAAGCAGGTCGTCCGCAAGCGCGCAGCGCGGGGCGAAATCAAGTTGAAGTTGATTTCGGGTTTGAAGAGCCGCCCGCACCCGGCCATGGCGCACTCTTGACAGCGTGGCGAAATGAAGCTGAAGTTAGAAGTTGAATCAAAAAAGCCGCCGGCCCCCGGCTAAGGTGAGCTCTTCACCGAGGAGCGATATGAAGCTGGCGTTGAAAGACGCAAACATCCGCTATTCCGCAAGTGCCGCATGCGCCGAATCGGTATCCGGCCTCACGCCGGTGAACATCTCGAATGCCAGCGCCGCCTGCTCGACCAGCATGCCCAGCCCCGGGTGGCATTCGATGCCGAGCTCGCCGCAGCGGGCCGCGAACGGGCCGAAGGCCGGGCCATAGTTCAGGTCGTAAGCCACCGCGCCGGGCGCCAGCCATTCGGGACTGATCGGCGGGCATGCGCCCTGGTGCCCGAGACTGGTGCCCTGGATGACGAGGTCGAATTCAGCGCCGGGCGGCAGCGAATCGAACCCGCAGGCTTCGACCGGGCACGCATGGCCGGCGAAGCGCGCAGCCAGGTGTTCGGCCCGGGCTGGATTCCGGTTGACCACCCGCACACTCGCCGGGCGCCGGTCCAGCAGCGGGCCGATAACGCCGGACACCGCGCCGCCGGCGCCCAGCACCAGGACCTTGCGATTCGCGATGTCCACATCCAGCCGGTCAAGATCGGTCACGAGGCCCGAACCGTCGGTATTGTCGGCTTGCCAGCCGTCGTCGGCCGCGACCAGCGTGTTGCAGGCGTCGGCTTGCTGCGCGGCGTGGCTGGCGTGCGCCGCCAGCGCCAGGCCCTCGGTCTTCAGCGGCACGGTCAGGTTGCAGCCGCACCCGCCTGCGCGACGAAAATCCCGAAGCCTGCCGGCCAGCTCCCCGGCCCGGCATTCGACCCGGTCGTATTCGATCTCGATGCCGGCGGCCTCGGCGAACATGCCGTGAATGCGCGGCGACAACGAATGTGCGACCGGATGACCGAATACCGCCAGTTTCATCATGAGACCGAGTGTATCGCCGCCAACCTAAGGAGGGTAAAACTGCATTAAAACGTTAACCACGAAGGACACGAAGACCACGAAGGTAAGAAGCAAACCCGCAATCTTTTGACGATTCGCGCGCCCGCATATCTCACGGCTGGCCCGCCTCTTGAGGAGACAAGTCACGGCGTATCGCTCGCCTTCAACCGGAGCAAATCGGTCATGGCGTCCTCGTCGCCAGGCCAGGCCATGCGCTTTTCGCTTTTTCCTTCGTGTCCTTCGTGTTCTTCGTGGTTACAGCTTTTGATTCTTCCGAGCTTCAACCTTCCCGCAACCACCCGGCTGCGTCCAGGGCGTGGTAGGTGAGGATGCCGTCGGCGCCGGCGCGTTTCATGGACAAGAGCGCCTCGAGCACGCACTTCTTCTCATCCAGCCACCCGTTGGCCGCGGCGGCCTTGAGCATG
>JAWLFD010000075.1:0-10180 GCA_041685745.1 Wenzhouxiangella sp. | reverse complement strand
TTACTCGGCGGCCGAACCGAAGTTGTAGGCCACGGTCAGCGTGGTCAGGGTGTCGGTTTTTTCGCTGCCGGGTTGGACGTCGGTGTTGTGGCGCACGGTAACGCCCGATCCCAGCGAGACGCGCGAGTTGATCGCCACGGTCAGCGCCAGCGCATTCTCGGCAAAGGTGTTCTCGCTGCCAGACTCGACCAGCAGCCGGTTGGTCAGTTGCGTGGACTCCGAAATCTGCCAGCGGTAGTCCAGCCGGGCACGAAGAATGGCCTGATTCTCGGTCTGCCCGGTCGCCCGGATTTCATTGAACTGGTAGCCCGGACCGGCCTCGATGGTCAGGCTGTGCGGCTCGCCGATCCAAACGCGGTAGCCGTAGCTGGCGGCCACCGAGCTCTGGTAGCGAAAGCTGGAAAACTTGTCGCGGTCGTAGCGCAGCGCACCGCCGATATAGCTGCGCTCGCTCAAGTTGTAGTTCAGCGTGTTGGCCAGGGTGAACCGGTTGGCGCTGGTCGTGCCGCTGTCGCTGGCATAGACCCCGACCGCGGTGGCCTCGTTTTCCCACTGCTCGGTGTTCCACAGCAGCTCCAGGCGCGCGTTGGCGGCCTCGGTTTCGCTGTTGCCGCGATTGACGACCAGCCCCAGCTCGCCCGTTCCGGCGAGATCCGCCTGAACCGAGGCGGTCAGCAGCAAGGCCCCGGCCCACAAGAATTTGCATCGCATTGATTTACACTTCCCTCGGAATTTCCGCGCCATTATAACGAGGAACGCGCATGCGCCAACAAACGCTCTACGATGGACTGCTGACCAATATCGACCAGGCGCTGCGAGTCGTTCTGGGACCGCCGCCCGGCGGAACGGCGCCCTCCCCGGCCGGCAGCATGCCGGACGTGGAACTCGACGAGACCCAACGCCGCCACGCGGCCGGTCTGATGCGGATCAACCACACTGGCGAGGTCTGCGCCCAGGCCCTGTATGCCGGCCAGGCCGCCGCGGCGCGCACGTCCAAGGTACGCACCGAAATGGAGCAGGCCGCGCGCGAGGAAGAAGACCACCTGGCCTGGTGCGCCGAGCGCCTGGAAGAGCTGCGCAGCCGCCCCAGCCTGCTCAACCCGTTGTGGTACGCCGGCTCGTTTTCCATCGGCGCGGCGGCCGGGCTGGCCGGCGACCGCTGGAGCCTGGGCTTCGTCGAAGCCACCGAGCGCCAGGTCGAGGCCCATCTCAACGACCATCTGGACACCCTGCCGGCCGGCGACCAGCGCTCGCGCGCCATCGTGGCCCGGATGGCCGAGGACGAGGCCCGCCACGCCGACATGGCGGTCGCGCACGGCGCGCGCACCGTGCCTGCGCCGATTCAGCAGCTGATGGCGTTCACCGCCGGCATCATGAAGACCATCGTTTACCGCATATAGTCCGGAGCCAAATCCGCAACGAATTTCGCTCCCTGGTCCCTGGTCCCTGGTCCCTGCCCTACCCCCGAATAATCTTGCGCCGGATCTCGCCCGAAACCATGTCGATGACCAGCACCACGATGATCGTCAGGAGTAATACCGCCGCAGCCTTCTCGAAGTGACGGTAGCGCAGAGTATTGAGCAGCACACCCCCGACCCCGCCGGCGCCGACCACGCCCAGCACGGCCGAGGCGCGGATATTGAGCTCGAACCGGAACAGCCAGTGGGCGACGATTTCCGGCAGGACCTGCGGTACCACGGCGTAGCGCAGCGCGAGAATTCGCGACCCGCCCGAGGCTTCGACCGCCTCGACCGGGCCGAAATCGATCGACTCGACCACCTCCGCGCCCAGCTTGGTCAGCATGCCGACCGAGGAAATCCCGATCGCCAGCGCGCCGGCAAACGCGCCCAGGCCCACGATGGGCACAAAGTAGATCGCCAGCAGGATCTCGGGGAAGGCACGCGCGGTGGCCGAGATCAGCTTGACCAGTCGGGCCACGCGCGGAAACAGCGTGCGCGCGCCGAACAGCGCCAGCGGCAGCGAAAGAATGGCGGCAATGATGGTGCCGATCCAGGCGATCTGAATCGATTCCATGATCGCCGGCAGCACCGCGCTCCATCCATAGGCCATGTCGGCCGGGTAGAAGAACGACAACACGCGCGCGACCTGGGCCGGCACCTGAATCATTCGTCCGGGCGAGAACTCTATGGCAATCAGCGACCACAGGAAAAGCGTCGCGATGATGAAGGTCGCCCAGGTCGACCACCCGATGCGCTTTTGCGGCTGAAGCAGGCCCGTCGAGGCATTCATTCCAGGCGCCTCCGGATCGTCTCCGAGATCTGCTCGATGATCAGCACCGCCACCAGCACGGCCAGGATGATCATGCTCACGCGCTCATATTCGAAGTTGGCCCGCTGGACTTCCAGGATCATGCCGATGCCGCCGGCCCCGACCAGACCCAGCACCATGGAGGCACGAACGTTGAGCTCGAAGGCATACAGCGCGTAGGAGACGTAGTGCTGCAGACCCTGCGGGATGGCGCCGAACTGGACCATCTGCAGCCAGGTGCCGCCGACCGCGCGCACCGCCTCGGGCATTCCCATGTCGATCGCCTCCAGCGACTCCGACCACAGCTTGGAGATCACCGCGACGGTGAACACCGAAAGCGCCAGCGCCCCGGCCACCGGGCCGAAACCCACCGCCGTGGCGAACAGCATGGCCCAGAACAGATCGGGCAGCGTGCGCAGGATGTTCATGAAATTGCGGTCGACGAACCAGGTCACCCGGCCGAGCGTCAGGTTGCGCGCCGCCAGCACGGCGACCGGTATAGACAGGATGCCGCCGACCACGGTACCGATGATGGCGATGTTGATCGTCTCCATGAACGGCTCGTACAGCCGCGGCAGAAAGGCGAAATCCGGCGGCCAGGATTCCTGCAGCAGGCGCGAACCGCCGGCCAGGTTGCACAACAGTTCGGTCAGCGAAAAGCCGATGCCGTGGGCCGACCACCAGGTCATGGCCACCAGGAAGGCGATGGTGCCGCCCCAGGCAAGCCAGTTGCGCGGCGGTTTGGCGGGCACGGCGCTCATCAGCCGACCACGTCCTCGTCGAGTACGTCGTCCTCGGTGAAATCGCGCCCGTAGATATCGCGAAAATCCTCATCGGTGACCGTCTTGGCCGAGCCGTCGTAGACCAGTTCGCCGAAGCGCAGGCCGATGATTCGCTGGCCGTACTTGCGCGCCAAATCGAGAAAGTGCAGGTTGACCAGGGTGGTGATGCCCAGCTCGCGGTTGATGCGGACCAGGTCCTGCATGATCTGGTGGGTAGTGACCGGATCGAGCGAGGCGACCGGCTCGTCGGCCAGGATGATGGCCGGCTCCTGAGCCAGGGCGCGGGCGATGCCGACGCGCTGCTGCTGGCCGCCGGACAGCTGCGAGGCCTTGACCCAGGCTTTCTCGGTAATGCTGACCCGCTCCAGGGCCTTCATCGCCACGTCCTTGTCGTGGGCCGGCCACAGGTTGAGCATGGCGCGCCAGCCGGGGACGTGGGCCAGGCGGCCGATCAAGACGTTGGACATCACGGTCAGGCGCTTGACCAGGCGAAAGTCCTGGAAGATCATGCCGACGCGCTTGCGCAGCAGCCGAAGCTCGCGGCCGTCCTTTTGCGGCACGGCCTGGCCGTCGACCTCCACCGTGCCGGAGGTCATCTTGTTGAGACCGTTGATCGCCCGCAGCAGGGTCGACTTGCCGGCACCTGAAGAGCCGACGATGACGACGAATTCGCCCGGCTGGATCTCCAGGTTCAGGTCCTTCATCCCGACCGTGCCGTTGGGATAGACGATATTGGCCTCGCTGAAGCGAATCGATCCCTGGTTGCTGTTGTTGTTCATCCGATATCCAGATCGTGAAGCAGACGGGCGCTAGTTGCGCATCAGTTCGTAGGCGTCGCGCACCGGGTCGTAAATGCCGTCCGGTGTCGGCGTGAAGCCGTCGATTTCGTAGAGCACCCACAGCACTTTTTCGTCGTCGGGCAGGTGGGCCTGGGACTCGGCCAGGTCGATGAAGGCATCGATGATGGCCTGGCGCAGGTCGGCCGGCAGACCGGGGCGAACCTGGACGCCGTCGTTGGGAATCAGCGGCGCATCTTCGAACACGATGACCTTTTCGCCAATATCGGGGTACTGGTTGCAGATCATGTTGCGAGCATCGTCGTAGCTCACCCCGAAGCGCGTATCGCCGCCGTAGACCGCCAGCACGGCCGCGTCATGGCCGCCGACGAACAGGCTGTTGAGGTCGCGCTGATGATCGATGCCGATCTCGCGCAGCTGAACGGCGGGAAACAAGAAGCCCGAGGTCGAGTTGGGGTCGACGAAAGCCACCGATTCTTCGCGCATGGACTCCAGGCTGCCCTGGCAGCGGGCGAACTTGCGCATCACGTTTTCCCGGCCGGGCTGGCGCGACTCGCAGATTCGCTCGACGTACTCTATCTCCCCCTCGCAGACCGCAGGGTCATTGGTAAACCACTGCGACTGATAGCCGGTCTCGCCCCGGCGCACGGAGATCAGGATCGATTCGATATCGTAGCGACGCTGGCCCAGCATGGCGGCGAACGGCGGCAGCATGCCGATATCGGCCCGGCCCGAGCCCAGCGCCTCGACCAGGCCGGTGTAGTCCTGCGGCACGAACGAGCGCACCGGGATACCCAGCACCTCTTCCAAGTGATCGGTCAGCGGCTCGAGGTTGTCGACCAGGGCCTCGGCCTCCAGCGCCGGGACCAGGCCCAGCACCAGTTCCTTGGGCCATCCGCGCTCGTCGACCTGCTCTTCGGGGCAGCAGGCGGTCAGCACCAGGGCCAGGATGGGGAGGAGAACGCGTTTCACAGGGCGCATCCTAGCGGATTTCCCCCTGGCGGGTGTAACGGGCACATGACAGCCTCGGCATCTACAGAATTTCGCGGTAATGACGCCAGTGACCGGCCTCGCGGTAGCCCGCCTGGTGCAAGGCCTGGGCCAGCGCCGCGCCCAGCGGACCCGAGTCTTCCAGGCCCAGCGCTTCGGCCAGATCGCGGGCTGCCGCTTCCGGCTCGGCGATCAACCGATCGGTTTCCAGTTCAATGAAGGTCAGCGGCAGGCGCGGCTTGAGGTGCCGGTAGAGCTGTTCCTCGCCCTGCCAGATCTCGACCATGCGCTCGATCTCGCGACAGCCGGCCAGGCGCCAGTGCAGGCGCAGCGCCGGCTCCGAGGCCTGGAGCCAGAGAATCCTCGCGCCGGGAAAGAAGCGCGCGATGGCCGGCAGCGCGGTGGCCTCGGGCAGACCGGTTTCCAGCGGCCCGGCGGGCGCTTCGGCGGCGCCCAGCAAATAGCGCTTGCGAACCCGCCGAATGTCGCTTTCGGTTGCCTCGGCCAGGTGCTCGGGTGCAGCCGGCAGACCCAGCAGCTCCCGGCGCCGCATCAATTCAGCCGGCGGCAGCATCCGAAACCGTCCGAGGCCCGCCAGGGCGGGCAGCAGGGCCTCGCGCCCGCTACCGGGCCAGCCGGCCACGAACAGCGGCGCCTGCCGCCCGTCATCGACCGGCTCATCGCCGTGCGGCCAGGCCTCCAGCCCCGCCCAGGCCTCGCGCAGCGCGGCGGGGCTGACCTGGTCGAGCTCGCCGACCATGAACGGCTCGCGCCAGCCGCCCTGGGCCAGGTGACGGGCCGCGGCCTCGAACGCGCCGGATTCGTCGAGAATCCGCCCCAGCAGGTTGTGGGTGACGGTGCGCTCGCCTTCCGATATCTGCTCGCGCTCGAGCAGGGACTCAAGCAGCTTGCGCGCGGTCGCGGTTTCGCCGCCGGCGTGCTCGAGCTGGGCGATCATGCGCACAGTCGACGGCGGCAGGGTGGGCTCTTCGAGCAGCGGGCTGAGCACTTCCAGCGCCGGTGCCATGCGCCCGCCGCGCAGATGAAGATCGGCGGCCAGGCGACGCGCGTCGTGGCGCAGCTCGGCCTGATCGCTGGCGAACAATTCGGCCAGCAGTTCCAGGGCTCTTTCGTTGCGCCCGCGCACTGCCTCCAGCCGAGCCCGGGTCAGGCCGTGGCGCGGCAGGGTCGAATCGGTGCGCTCGAGCACGTCCGCACTGGCCTGCACATGGCCGGCATCCATCAGCACCTCGGCCAACTCCAGCCCCTCGACCGCGGACGGATCCAGGCGGTGCTGCAGGGCCAGGGCGATTTCGGCCGCCGGAACCAGCCGTCCGGCGCGATAGTGTTCGCGCATTCGCACCAGCAGGGACTCGGGCGTGTTGGCCGCGTCGCCGCCGGGCTGGCGGACACGCTGCAGCTGCTCGAACGCGGCGCGCAGCTGCGCATGCTCCGGCTGCTGCTCAAGCGCGTTGCGCAGGCACTGCTCGGCGAAATCCATATGGCCCTGGGCCTGGAAAACCTGGGCCATGGTGACCTGGCTGAACGCGTCGCCCGGCCGCAACCGGACGGCCTGACTGGCATGTTCGTGGGCAGCCTCGATTTCTCCCCGACGCAGCAGCAGCGCGGCCAGTCCGGCATGGGCCGGAGCGTATTCCTTGTCGGCGCGCAGCGCGGTGCGCAGACCCTCGATCGCTTCGTCCAGATTGCCGGCCCGCTGAGCCACGCGCGCCAGCAGCGTGCGCGCAGCGGCGTGGTTGGGATCGCGGGCAACGCACTCCTCCAGCACCCGTTGTGCCCGATCGTCGTCGCCGGTTGCCAGCAGCAGTCGACCCAGGTGGTAGCCGGCGGCCGGGTGGGCGGGATCCTTTTCCAGCGCTTTTTCCATCCAGGCCCGGGCGCTGTCGGGGCGACCGCCAGCCTCGTCGCAAAGGCCCATCAGCATCCTCAGGTCCGGGCTGTCGGGCGCCTCGCCCAGCGCTTCGCGGCAGGCCGCCGAGGCGTCGGCGTAACGGCCTTGCTGGAGCAGGGTTCGAATTTCGCGCATCAGGTGTTCAGGTGTAGACATAGTTCTCCAATCAGTCGTTTTTCGATCCAGCTGTCCATGCCCCAGTTCTCGATGAAGCCGCAGTGTCCGCCGCGCTCGAGTACATCGATGTCCAGCGCGGAAATATCCGGCAGATCCCGGAAATCGCCGAACGGGATAATGGGATCGTCGGTCGCGGTAATGATCAGCGTCGGGGTCTGCAACCCGACCAGGTAATCGCCGGCGACCGAGTAGCCTTCCAGGTAAGTCTCCAGATCGGGAAACGGGGTCAGATTCTCGATCAGCCAGCGGGTCTGCTCGCGCAGATTGTTGATCCGGAACCACTCGTCGAGCGGATACTTGTCCGGGTACAGCGCCTGCTTGATCCGCAGCGAGCGCCGCCACTTGAGCACGAAGTAGTGATGATAAACGGCCAGCCCCTGCTCCAGGGCATCGAGCACCTGGCTGGGACGGATCACAGGGCTGACGGCAAACGCCCGCGTCAACTCGAAACCGTGCACGGGCGCCCAGCGCGCGACCCTGAGAGCGAAGTTGCCGCCCAGCGAAAAACCGGCCAGAAAAACCGGCCGCTGGCCATAGGCCTGGCGCAGCTGACCGATCGCGTCGACCACCTCGGTCAGCAGGCAGGAATGAAACAGGCCGTCGTTGAGATGATGCGAGTCGCCGTGATCGCGGAAATTGAGCCGAAAGGTGTCGAAGCCGGCCGCGTCCAGCGCCACCGCCGTATCCAGCATGTAGTTGGAATCGACGCTTCCCTCCCAGCCGTGCAGGAGGATGACCAGGGCGTCACGACGCATCGCCGCGTCGTGCTCGGACCGGTTCCGATAACCCAGCAGGCGGGTCCCGTCGGCGGCCCGAATCAGTTCCGGTTCACTGCGGGCCAGGAACTGGCGCGCCCGGCGCCGCACCGCAATCTTGCGCCATGGCCCCGAGGTCATCAGCGACTGCACGTGCCGATTGGCCAACCAGCCCGCGGGCGCGAAAACCGGCCAGTCGGCGCTGGATTCAGGCTTCATAGAACTCCCTGACGATTTCCTCGGTCCGGCGCGCCAGCGCGTCGCGGCCGATGTCCAGTTCGGTGATGGGCTCGCCAACGGTGACCTGAACTTCCAGACCGGGCTGGGACAGCAACCGCAGGCCGCTGGTGAACACGCTGTCGCCGAGGCCGAGGACAACCAGGTCATGCTGATCACCGTCGCGCCAGTAGCGTATCGCCAGCGGCACGACCGGCACTCCGGCACGGATGGCGCTGCCGAACAGGCGGGCGTGAAAACGCTTCACCCCTCGCTCGGGATGGATGCCGCCCTCGGGAAACACGCCGATGATATCGCCGCGGCGCAGGCGCGCGGCCATGCGGCGATTGACCCGGCGCCGGGATTCCTGGCTGCCGCGCTGGATGAAGATGCTGCCGGCGATCTCGGCCAGCCGGCCCAGCAGCGGCCAGCTGCGGATCTCGACCTTGGCGACCAGCCCCATCGGCCAGAGCGAATGCAGCACCGGGATATCGAACCAGGTGATGTGATTGGCCACCACCAGACACGGCGGCGGCGGCAGGCTGCCCCGGACCCGAAGACGCACGCCGCAGACCGCCACCACGCCGCGCGTCCACAGCCGGTGAACCCGCATGTGCAGCTTCATGCCGCCAACCGGCAACTCGCGAATGCCGGGCAGGAAAGCCAGCAGCCCGACCGGCAGCAGCAGCACCCAGATCAGCAGCAGCGGCACTCGCCACAAAAGCGGCCATCCGAACCCGCGCGCCTTTTCGGACCGATCAGTCATGTTCGGGACGGCCCCGGCCACACCGCCAGCAGGTCGTGAACTGCGCTTCCAGGCGTTCGCCGCAGTCGCAGTTCCAGGCCCGCCCGCGTCCGCTGCGATCACGCTGAGCCAAGACCCGCTCGGCCTCGGCAAGCGCCGTGCGCGGGACCCAGACAGACGGTCTGGCGCCCTCGGCGAAGTAGATTTCCACCGCCGCCGTCCACAGTTCCATGCTCTGCAGCCGCACGGGAATACCCTCGGCCTCCAGCAATCCGCGGATGAAAACGGCCTCCGGTGGATTGTCGGCGGTATGGACGCGGACCCACTTGCTCACGAAATTCAGTGCCCGGCGTGGCGACAATAGGGCGCGAAGAGTAGCATAGGTCCGCTTTCCTCCACCCATTCAACCCGACCGTTATCGTGAGTCAGCCAGTCAGCCAGATCACCGTCGCCTCCAGCGGCCGCAGCTTTTCGGCCCGCCCGGGAGAGACCGTCTTGAGCGCCGCCCTGCGCCACGGCATTGTCCTGCCCTACAGCTGCAAGAACGGCACCTGCGCCAGCTGCAAGTGCCGCATCGTCGAGGGCAAGGTGCTCTACCCCTACAACCCGCCCAGCGCGCTGGAGTTCAACGACCTCTACGCCGGGTTCGGCCTGAGCTGCCAGGCCGTGCCGGAGGGCGATGTGGTCATCGAGGCCCGCGAACTCGAGCAGGTCGCCGACATCCCGGTGCGCAAGCTGCCGGCCCGGGTCGAGTCGCTGGAGAAGTTCACCCCCGAGATCATGCGCCTGCGTCTGAAGCTGCCGAAAGCCGCCCGCCTGCAGTTCCTGGCCGGGCAGTACATCGACATCATCCAGGCCGACGGCAAGCGGCGGGCCTTTTCGATCGCCTCGGCGCCGTCGGAGAAGGACTTCATCGAGTTGCACATCAAGCACATCAGCGGCGGCGGCTTTACCGGGCAGGTGTTCGAGACCATGAAGCCGAAGGACATCCTGCGCTTCGAAGGCCCGCTGGGGACGTTTTTCATCCGCCGCGGCTCGAATCGGCCGATCGTGCTGATGGGTGGCGGCACCGGTTTCGCGCCGCTGAAATCCATGGTCGAAGAACTGATCGAGGCCGGCGATCCGCGCCCGGTCAGACTGTTCTGGGGGGTTCGGACCGAGCGAGACCTGTACGCGAAAGCGCTGATCGGCCGCTGGATGAACCAGCACCCGGCGCTTGACTTCGTTCCCGTTCTTGCCGAGCCGGACGGCAGCTGGAGCGGACAACGCGGCCTGGTCCACGAAGCCGTGGTCGGTCGGGTTGCCGACCTGACCGACCACGACGTCTACATGAGCGGGCCTCCGGCCATGGTCAGCGCCGGGCGGGCGGCGTTCCTGGAAGCCGGGGTCCCCGAGGACCGCCTGTTCTACGACAGCTTCGACTTCGCCCCGGACGTGCCCATCGCCGGGACCTGAAAAGTCGCCAAGCCGGCCTCGGGGTGCCGCCAGGATTGCCTGGAATTCTGGCATCGCTGAAGCCGCGCGGCGGTATGCTGTTG
>JAWLFD010000074.1:0-10215 GCA_041685745.1 Wenzhouxiangella sp. | reverse complement strand
ATCAACGCCGGCAGCGCCTGGAAGTTGCCGCTGGTACTGGTCATCGTCAACAACCAGTGGGCGATCTCGGTGCCGCGCTCGCGCCAGAACACCGCCGCCACGCTGGCCCAGAAAGGCATTGCCGGCGGCCTGCCCAGCATCCAGGTCGACGGCAATGACCTGATCGCCTGCCTGTGGGCGATGGAAAAGGCCATCGCCGCCGCCCGCGAAGGCCACGGCAGCTTCGTCATCGAGATGCTCACCTACCGCATCAGCGATCACACCACCGCCGACGACGCCCGCCGCTACCGCCCCAACGAGGAAGTCGAGGACGCCTGGCGCAAGGAACCGATCAGCCGTCTGCGCAGCTACCTGATCGACCAGGGCGCCTGGGACGATGAGCGCGAGCAGGCTCTGCTCGACGAATGCACCGTCGAAGTCCAGCAGGCCGCCGACGAGTATCTCGCCAAAGTCGCCGACGATCCGCAGCCGGTCACCGCCATGTTCGACTACATGTTTGCCGAACTGCCGCACGACCTGGCCGAGCAGCGCGCCGTCGCCGAGCGGTATCCGGAAGACGGGGGGCATCACTGATGGCTGCAATCACCCTGATCGAGGGCGTGACGATGGCCCTGGCGCGGGCGATGGAAGAAGACCCGGCGGTCGTGGTACTGGGCGAGGACGTCGGCGTCAACGGCGGCGTGTTCCGCGCCACCGCCGGGCTCCAGCAGCGCTTCGGCGAGCAGCGCGTCCTCGACACCCCGCTGGCCGAGGTCATGATCGCGGGCATGAGCGTCGGCATGGCCGCCCAGGGCATGAAGCCGGTCGCCGAGGCCCAGTTCTGCGGCTTCACCATGCCCATGATCGATCACCTGATGTGCCACGCCGGGCGCATGCGCAACCGCACCCGCGGGCGCCTGAGTTGCCCGATGGTGCTGCGCTTCCCCAGCGGCGGCGGCATCCATGCCCCGGAGCACCACTCCGAAAGTCCCGAAGCGCTGTTTGCCCACATGCCCGGCATCCGCGTGGTCATGCCGTCTTCGCCATCGCGCGCCTACGGCCTGCTGCTGGCCGCCATTCGTGACCCGGACCCGGTCATCTTCATGGAACCCAAGCGCATCTATCGCTGGCAGAAAGAAGAAGTCGTCGACGACGGCGAGGAGCTGCCGCTGGACGTGTGCTTTACCCTGCGCGACGGCAGCGACGTCACCCTGGTCACCTGGGGCGCGATGATCAAGGAAACCCTGGCCGCGGCCGATCAGCTCGAAGCCGCCGGCGTGAGCGCCGAGGTCATCGACGTGGCCACGATCAGCCCGCTGGACATGGACACCATTGTCGAGTCGGTCTCGCGCACCGGTCGCTGCGTCGTCATCCAGGAAGCCCCGCGCCACTGCGGCGTGGCCAGCGAGATCGCGGCCGGGCTGGCCGATGCCGGCATCTGGAGCCTGCTGGCGCCGGTCAAGCGCGTTTGCGGCTACGATACGGTCATGCCGCTGTATCGCAACGAATTGAAATACATGCCCAGCGTCCGGCGCATTCTGGATGCGGTCCATCAGGTTCTGGAGGTCTCATGACGGTGTTCAAACTGCCCGATCTGGGCGAAGGTCTGCCCGACGCGGAAATCGTCGAGTGGCTGGTTGCCGAGGGCGACGAGGTCAAGCTCGATCAGCCGCTGGTGTCGATGGAAACGGCCAAGGCGGTGGTCGAAGTGCCCAGCCCGGTCAGCGGCCGAGTGGTCCGTTTTCACGGCCAGGCCGGCGACGTCATCCAGACCGGCGCCCCGCTGGCGGAGTTCGAGGTCGAAGGGTCCGAGGAAGCCGCGGCGCGTCAAGATCCCGAGTCGGCGCTGGTCGATGAACCGGCGCCGGAGGAAGACGACAGTCCGCCGGATTCCTCGGAACCGCCGGTCGCCGAGGGGGAACAGCCCGAACCGGAACAGTCTGCGGAAGACAGCGCCGAAGAACAAGGCAGCCAGGACGCTGCGCGCGACGACAGCGGCACGGTCGTGGGCAGCGTGCCCTCCGGCAACGAGGTCCTGCAGGAACGCACCAGCGATCTCGGCGGTGTGCGGGTCACCCCGGCCGTGCGCGCCCTGGCCAGAAAGCTCAAGGTCGACATCCATCGGGTCCGGCCTTCCGGCGCCGACGACGTGGTCACCGCCAGCGACGTGCGCCGGGCGGCCGAGACCGGCAGCGCACCGCTGCAGGCGCCGACCGCGGGGCGCCGCGACGCGCCATCCGAATCGGCACCGCGAACGCCGGACCCGACCCCGGCACCCAGGCCGGCGCCCAGCGGCGAGTGGGAACCGGTGCGAGGCACCCGCCGAACCATGGCCCGGGTGATGAGCGAATCGCACCGCAGCATCGTGCCGACCACGCTGATGGATGACGCCGATATCCATGCCTGGCGGACCGGAGAGGACATCAGTTCACGCCTGATCCGGGCGCTATGGGCCGGCGCTCGGGCCGAACCGGGTCTGAACGCCTGGTACGACGGCGAAAACGGCGTGCGCATGGTGCACAAGAACATGCATGTCGGTATGGCGGTCGATACCGCTGACGGACTGTTCGTCGCGGCCTTGCGCAACGTCAACCAGCTCGAGCGCAACGCACTTCGATCCGAGATCAACCGCCTGCGCGAAAATGCGGCCAACCGCTCCATTCCGCCGGAGGATCTCAAGGACTACACCATCATCCTGTCGAACTTCGGCAAGTTCGCCGGACGCTATGCCACCCCGGTCATCACCCCGCCGTGCGTGTGCATTGTCGCGGCCGGGGCCCTGCGGCACGAGGTCGTGCCGGTGCTCGGCGGTATGGAGGTCCACCGCATGATCCCGTTGTCGCTGACCTTCGACCACCGCGCCTGCACCGGCGGCGAGGCCGCGCGTTTCCTCAAGGCGATGCTCGACGACCTGGCGCAAGCCGAATGAGGGAATCGAACCCGGCCACCGGGGCATCGCGATGATCGGTCACGTCGCCCCGAGCATGATCATCGGCGCCTGCGAGTGGATCGCGCTGCCGGAACTCGGCATCGACCGCCTGCGCGCCCGGGTCGACACCGGGGCCAAGTCCTGCGCTCTGCACGCCAGCGACATTGCGCCCTTTGATCGCGACGGCACCGACTGGGTTCGTTTCCGGGTCCACCTCGGCCACCCGCGTCCGCGCGACGATCGCCTCTGCGAGAGCCGGCTCAAGGCAGTCCGCCGGGTGCGCCCGACTTCCGGAGAATTCGAGACCCGCTACACCATCCAGACCCCGATCATCATCGGCCATTCGCGCTGGATGGTGGACATCACGCTGACCGACCGCGGCCGGATGCGCTATCGTATGCTGCTGGGCCGAAAAGCCATGGAGAACCACGCGCTGGTCTATCCGGCACGCATCTTTCTGCAGGGCAAACCGCGCCTCGACGCGACCCCCTGAATTTTCGATAACGCGGAGATCGCACAGCATGCGCATCGTCATCCTTTCCCGCAGCCGCAAGATCTATTCGACCCAGCGCCTGATCGAAGCCGCCGAAGCGCGCGGGCACGAAGTCCGGGTGGTCGACACCCTGCGCTGCTACATGAACATCGCCTCGCACCGGCCGACGATCCACTATCGCGGCAATCCGATCGAAACCTGCGATGCCGTCATCCCGCGGATCGGGGCTTCCATCACCTTCTACGGCACGGCGGTGCTGCGCCAGTTCGAGATGATGGGCACCTTCCCGCTCAACGAGTCGGTCGCGGTCACCCGCTCGCGCGACAAGCTCCGTTCGCTCCAGCTGCTGGCCCGCCGGGGCATCGGCCTGCCGGTCACCGGATTCGCCTATGCGACCAAGGACATCGGCGACCTGATCCAGATGGTCGGCGGCGCGCCGCTGGTGGTCAAGCTGCTGGAGGGCACCCAGGGCATCGGCGTGGTCCTGTGCGAGACCAGGAAGGCCGCCGAGAGCGTGCTCGAAGCGTTCATGGGCCTGAACGTCTCGATCATGGTCCAGGAATACATCAAGGAGGCCGGCGGCGCCGACATCCGCTGTTTCGTGGTCGACGGCAAGGTGGTCGCCGCGATCAAGCGTCAGGCCCAGCCCGGCGAATTTCGCTCCAACCTGCACCGCGGCGGCTCGGCCAGCCTGATCAAGATCACGCCCGAAGAGCGCTCTACGGCCGTTCGCGCCGCCAAGATCATGGGCCTGAACGTGGCCGGCGTGGACCTGCTGCGCTCCAACCACGGACCGCTGGTCATGGAGGTCAACTCCTCACCCGGCCTGGAAGGCATCGAGACCGCCACCGGCAAGGACGTGGCCGGCATGATCATCAGCTTCCTCGAAAAGAACGCGCGCAAGGACAAGACGCGCACCCGCGGCAAGGGCTGAGAGAGCCTCGGGGGTCGGGTCAGCCGGCCCGAAGCGCGGGTCGAGGCAGCTTCTCACAACTCCAGCCGGTCGAACTCGCGAATATTGACCAGCATTTCGTGGATCGCCCGTTCCAGACCACGGCGATCGCGTGCTTCAGCCAGGCGCCGAATGCTGTCGACGATCGCGATCCACCAGTTCATGTGGGTGGCCGAAAGCTGAGCCGCCACCGCCACCAGGTCGCGCGTCATCGATAACGATTCCTCGCCCTCGCGCTTGAGCGCCACCAGACTATCGAGATCGGGATGCTTGCGCTCGAGCTCTTCGAGCAGTCGCGAGACCACCTCGGGATCGCGCTCCAGTTCCTTCGACGAAGTGGGCTCGGCGTTGGGCTCGAGAAAAGCGATGTCGAGCAGGGACAAAAGGTCGCGGAACGATCCGCGCAGACTCAGCCACATCTGCCGCCGCCGCCGATGCTCCAGGTAACGCTGAATCAGGCCGAGCAGCCCGACCAGGAAGAACGCCTCGATACAGAACACGACCAGCTCCGGCACCAGTTCCTCGCGAAACTGGCCACCGCCGCTGCCGAAGATGAAGTAAAGCCACAGGCCGAGCCCGGCGAGCCCGAAGATCACCATCAAAACGATGATGAACAGACGGCTCATGGCTTGTTGTCCGGCCGGGCCTCGTCCTCGTCGCGGGCGAAGGCACGCACCACGCGGGCGATGCGATCGGCCTCCTCCCGGGTCAGATCCAGCGGCAGGTTCGCGACATAGACCGTTTCGTCCCGGCGCAGCGCGATGGGAATGATGTTGGCCGGGTTTTCGGTCGACTCCAGGGTGATACGCTCGGCCGCTTCCTGTTCGGGCGTCAGCGTGCCCCGCGCGACCGCCCGGTAACCCTCGCCGCCAAGGCTCCGGAAGCCGGCCGGATTCTCCGCCCAGGCCAGGAATTCGGACCGGGCCATCCTGAACCGTTCGGCATACAGCGACAGGGCTTCGCTGCGGATGCTCGACTCTTCGAGTTTGTGAAAACGCGACGCCAGTTCGTCGACGTCGAGCCGGCGCACGTCGGCGCATTCGGCTGCGGTCATCTCGCCGGCCAGTCGCTCCACCGCCTTGCGCCGCGCGCGCGCCACGGCCGGATTGATCAGACCTTCCATGCCGGCGTCCTTGTGAAACTCCAGCAGGCGATCGACCGAATACGCATCATCGGGCATCATGCAGGTGCTCTCCTCATCCCCGCCATCGGCGTGTCGACAAGCATATCAACCGGCCACGCACTTGCGGCCGCCGGCGTCACGACAAAACGCTGAACGCCAGTTCCGGCAGGCCGTCGATGCGGGCCCGGACCCGCTGCCCGGGCGCCAGCGCGGAAACGCCGGCCGGCGTACCGGTGAACACGGCGTCACCGGCACCGAGGGTCACCGTGCGCGACAGCTCGGCGAGCAGTTCGGCCACCGGCCAGAGCATGTCGCCGAGCCGAGCCGCCTGGCGCGGTTCGCCGTCCACGGTCAGGCTGATCCGGGCCTGCGCGCTCGGCTGCCAGTCGCTTTCCGGAACAATCAGGCCGACCGGTCCGGACTGGTCGAAACCCTTGCTCATCTCCCAGGGATGGCCGGCCTGCTTGGCCCGGGCCTGAACATCGCGACGGGTCAGGTCAACCCCCACGGCATGACCGAAGACCGACCTGGACGCCTGCTCGAGCGAGAGATTGCGCCCCCCGGCACGCAGCACGACGACCAGTTCCACCTCGTGGTGCAGCGCGGTCGTGTCCGGCGGATAGGCCACCCGGTCGGCGTGGAACAGGGCCTGGGCGGGCTTGGAAAAGAAAACGGGCAGCGAGAGCGACGGATCGGCATCCATCTCGCGGGCGTGCTCGGCGTAGTTTCGCCCCACGCACCAGGCCGTGCGCACCGGAAAGACCCCGCCGCCGAGGACCGGCAGCAGCGGCGCCCGCCAATCGACCACGCGATCCAGGACCGGGACCCTCAGCCGAGCGCGCGAATGCCGACCGCCGCGCGCAGCCGGTCCATCAGCCGGCGGCTGACGGCACGCGCCTTTTCCGCCCCGCGCAGCAGTTCGTCCTCGACCCGGGTCGGGTCGGCGATCAGCGCCTCGTAGCGCTCGCGCGGTGCGGCCAGCCGGGCGTTGACCAGTTCGAACAACTGCTGCTTGGCCTCGCCCCAGGCCAGGCCGTCGGCCAGCGCTGCGCGCATGGCCTGGCGCTGGGCCGGGCTGGCGAAGGCGGCGTAGACGGCGTAGACGGCCGCGCTGTCGGGATCCTTGGGTTCGCCGGGCTCGAGCGAATTGGTCTTGATCTTCATGATCGCCTTGCGCAGTTTCTTTTCGGGCAGCCACAGCGGGATGATGTTGTCGTAGCTTTTCGACATCTTGCGCCCGTCCGTGCCCGGCAGGGTGGCGACGTGCTCGTCGATGACCGCCTCGGGCAGAACGAAGTGCTCGCCGTAGCGATGGTTGAAGCGAGCGGCGATGTCGCGCGCCATCTCCAGGTGCTGGACCTGGTCCTTGCCGACCGGCACGCGATGGGCGTTGAACATGAGAATGTCGGCCGCCATGAGCACCGGATAGGAAAACAGGCCCATGGTGATGCCCTGGTCCGGATCCTCTCCGGCGTGGCGATTTTCGTCGACGGCCGCCTTGTAGGCGTGAGCCCGGTTCATCAGGCCCTTGGCCGTCACGCACGACAGCAGCCAGGTCAACTCCGGGATTTCAGGCACGTCGGACTGGCGATAGAACACCGCCCGCTCGGTATCCAGGCCCAGCGCCAGCCAGGTCGCGGCGATCTCCAGGGTCGAGCGCTGAACGCGCTCCGGGTCCTCGCACTTGACCAGGGCGTGATAGTCCGCCAGAAAATAGAACGACTCGGTTTCCTGGTCGCGGCTGGCGGCGATCGCCGGCGCGATTGCGCCGACGTAGTTGCCCAGATGGGGCGTGCCGGTGGTGGTGATGCCGGTGAGGACGCGCTGCTTGCTGCTCATGGACTCTAAAGGGGCCGTGATCGGGTCGCGGGAAAGCGCTATTGTAGACCGTCGCGAATCCTTGGAGATGCCAGCGTGGAGTTGATCAGGGCTGTCTACCAGGCCACTGCACCGGATCGGGATCCGGAAATCCTGGCCGAGAACATCGCCCGTGAACAAAGCCTGGAGCTGACCCGGCGGCTGATTCCGGAAGCCATCGCCGAACGCCTGCTCGGCCGGGTGCTGACAGTCGATCGGCTGGCGGACAATCGCTGGCGGCTGGAGATCGGCTACCCGGCCGAGCTCGCCAGCGGCCAGGCCGGCCAGTTGCTGCACCTGGTCTACGGCAACGTCTCTTTTTATCCGCGCATCCGCCTGACCGGGCTGCAACTGCCCGACGGCCTGCTCGCTCGCCTGCCCGGTCCGCTTCGCGGCCTCCCCGGCATCCGAACCTGGACCGGGGTGAGAGATCGGGCCCTGCTGATGACGGTGCTCAAACCGCGCGGCAGCGATGCTGCGCGGCTGGCGAACCTGGCGCTGGCCTTCGCGCGCGGCGGCGGTGACTTGATCAAGGACGACCAGAACCTGGTCGAAGACGACATCCGAGCTTTCCGGCACCGCGTCGGCGCCTGCGCCGCGGCGGTGGAACGGGCCGCCGAAGAGACCGGCCGACGCTGCCTGTACCTGCCGCACGTCGCCGGCAGCGGCGATCATCTGCGCCGCCAGCTCGACGTCGTTCGGGAATTGGGGCTGGGCGGGATCGTACTGTGCACCTGGGTGATCGGGCTGGAGACAGCGGCCACCGCCGCGCGCGAGCGGGATCTGATGTGGCTTTCCCATCCGGCCATGGCCGGCGCCTTTACCGAGCCGGCCGAAACCGGCATCGAGACCGCGGTGCTGCTGGGCACGCTGGTTCGCGCCGCCGGGGCCGATATCAGCATTTTTCCCGGCCAGGGGGGGCGGATTCGCTCCGGTGACGCTGATGCGCAAGCGGCCACCTCGCGCGCGCTGACCCAACCGCTGGGGTCGATGAACGCCGCCCTGCCCTGCATCGGCGGCGGCAAGACGCTGGAGCAGGCGGTCGTCAACGCCCAGGCCCAGGGACCGGACTGCGCCATCCTCGTCGGCGGCGATCTGATCGGGCGCGGCGATCGCATCCGGACTGCCACCGCGGCGACCGTGGCGGCAATGACAACACCTTGAAAACGCCCTCCCGAAAGGCCCGAAAAAGGGCGGCATGTTACCCTGACGGCTCTACTCAAACCTGGAAGCAAAATGGAAATCAAGGCGAATACCGTCGTCAGCATCGACTACACCCTGACCGGTGCTGACGGGCAGATCATCGACACTTCCGAGGGCCGGGAGCCGCTGGTCTACCTGCACGGGCACGGCAATATCATTCCGGGTCTGGAAAAGGCCATCGAGGGCAAGGCCGAAGGCGATGAACTGGCCGTCAGCGTGGACCCCGAAGAAGCCTACGGCCCCTATCGCGAGGAACTGGTTCAGGATGTGCCGAAGTCTGCCTTCGACGGCATGGACAAGGTCGAGCCGGGCATGAGCTTCCGGGCCGAATCTTCGGCGGGCCCGATGACGGTCACGGTGCGCGAAGTGGGCGACGATACGGTCAAGGTCGACGGCAATCACATGCTGGCCGGCCAGGTGCTCAACTTCAAGGTCGCCGTCAAGGACGTCCGGGAAGCGACCGAAGACGAAAAATCCGAAGGCGCAGTCGCCGAATAGGCCGACCCGCTTACCTCGGCGCCGGCAGACCGGGCCCCGCGCGGCGGCGGCCCGGTCTGCTATGCTTGGCGCCCTTGCGATCTTGAGGATGCCTGCCCGTCAATGACCTACTGTCTGGGCCTGCGGCTGACCACCGGCCTGGTTCTGGCCTCGGATTCCCGGACCAGCGCCAGCGTCGACGACATCAGCATCTACTCCAAGATGCACACCTTCCAGACCCGGCCGGACCGGGTCGTGGTGCTGCTGTCTTCCGGCAACCTGGCCACCTCCCAGGCGGTGCGCAGCCAGATCAACCGCGACCTGCAAAACCGGCACGCGGAGCGCAACCTGGATACCCTGGAACACCTCGATGAAATCGCCGGCTACATCGGCGAAATCAGCCGCCAGGTGCAGTACAACATCGCGCCCGAGCCCGACCAGGCCAGCGGTTTCAACCCGGAAGCCAGCTTCCTGCTCGGCGGCCAGGTCGGCGACGGCGCCCACGATATCTTCCTGATCTATCCGCAGGGCAACCATATCGTGGCCTCGCGCCAGAAGCCTTTTCTGCAGATCGGCGAAACCAAGTACGGCAAGCCGATTCTGTCGCGCCTGGCCGACGGCGGGCTCTCGCTGGACCTGGGCGCGCGCCTGGCGCTGGTGTCGATGGATGCGGCCATGCGCTCCAATCTCTCGGTCGGCCCGCCGATCGAGGTCGCCCTTTGTCCGGCCGGCGCTCACCGCGTGACCCGCCGGCTCAAGCTGACCGAGCAGGATGCCTACCTCAAGGTTCTGGCCGACCAGTGGAACGATCAACTGCGCGAGGCCTTCCTCGGGCTGCCGGATCCGGAGGGCTGGGAGAGCGGCAGGAAGACTCGATCACCTCCTCGATCAGCCTGAGCTTCTCGACCACGGGGGTGACCAGGATGAACGGGTACGGATCGGGCTGGTCCAGGCTGCGATTGAGCAGGTTGATCCGCCGCGCCAGGTCGATCCAGCACTCCATGCGCCGATCGAAGTCGAGATCCAGCACGTCGGCGCGCACCATGTCGTTGACCGCCGCCGTTTCCAGGGTATCGGAGATCTGCAGGTAATGCGCCCAGCACTCGGCCCAGTCCTCCCAGGGATGGGCGCTGGCGTAGGCGCTGATGTAGTCCTGCGGCCAACCCCGGCGCGGGCCATCGCGGTAATACGCTTCCAGCGCG
>JAWLFD010000073.1:0-10314 GCA_041685745.1 Wenzhouxiangella sp. | reverse complement strand
GGCTTGATCGGAGAGGTCTGGCCCAATCAACTGCCAGAGCCTATCTGGTCGGATTCACGGCGTGGCGATGAAGTCGTGGGACCAGGTGCCGTCCGCCGGCAAGAATGCCCCACCATTGTCCGCGTTGGGCGTCTTGGCGGCAATAAAGGCCACCAGATGCTCTTCCAGACCGCCATCGACGACCTTGTGGATCATCACGTGAGCACCTTCTGCGTCGGTAACCACTTCTGCAAAGCCCCAAGGCTGGATTGAACACCCACCCGTGGATTCGCCTGCGCTGCCGCTACCGCTTCCCAAGACTTCCGTTGCTGCTCCACTGCCGCTTCCCAGGACTTCCGTTGCTGCTCCGCTGCCGCTTCCCAGAACTTCTTTAGCAGCTCCGCTGCCGCTGCCGAGGACTTCCTTTGCGGCACCGCTTCCACTGCCAAGTACCTCTGTCGCCGAACCGCTGCCACTGCCCAAAACCAAGGTTACAGCGCCGAAGTCGCAAGTTTCGGTTGCGCTCCCACTTCCACTCCCAAGTACTTGTGTAGCGGCTCCGCTACCGCTACCGAGAACTTCTGTTGCGGCACCACTCCCACTACCCAGAACTTCTTTGGCCGCGCCACTCCCGCTGCCCAATACTTCTTTGGCCGCACCGCTTCCGCTACCAAGAACCTCGGTCGCAGAGCCACTTCCACTGCCAAGCACGAGCGGTTGAGAGTTCGTCATATCGCTAACTTGAACTGCCGAAAACAAGGGAATTAGGCTATAGTCTGGCGCTGTCTCTATCCGAGTTGCGCCGACCAAGACACCTTCATTGCCGTGTAAAGAGATCAAAAGATTTTCTTTGGCATGAGTGAGCATTATGTGTGATTCTTCCGCCAACACGACGCTGGAAGAAAGTATGCCGGCAGTCATTAATGTTGAAAGTAACATGTTGCGCATTCTTGATCCCGTTCCGCTCTTTTCGATGCCTGTTCCACTTTTTTCAATCCCTGTCCCGCTCTTTTCGATGCCTGTCCCACTCTTTTCGATTCCCGTTCCAGATTTCTCAATAAGCTTTTTCATGACTTTCTCCTTAAATGTCGGTTGATTTCGAAGCTTTTTGTCCAGTGCGTTCTTCCCAGTAGTACCAGCCAACACCTACCGAGCATTCAGCCTCTTCGGTGGTATCCATCTCCTCGTTCTCAAGCGAGGACTCAATCTCGCGTATATGGCGCTCGAGAGTTTGTCGCAAATCTTTCCGCAAAATGTCGACCCGGTGGCAAGGTATTCGGTATGACCAGCGATCTTGTTGTAGCCAGGAGGGTTGATTTTCCGCGTGTCGCTTAGTGTTATGAATTATGGCTTTACCAAGAAAGTTCACCGCCAAACTACCAGCCTCAATCGCAGTCTTTTCGGACTCTTTGACTGGCTTGTAGACTGAGTCTATGAGCCGCACATGTGTGCCGGTCTGGTTGAGCTCAATGTTCCCGCTTTCCAGAAGGCTATCCATCGCCGTTTGAGGTGTCACTGCCCGTCCGGCCGCTCGGCTGACCAACCGTTGGAAAGTGCCATGTGGGCCATGGATCAGAAGCTCGGCTGGCTTACCACTAGACGGGTCACGGAATGCTTCGTCACGACTCCACATCTCGAGGATCGCCGATTGTGAAGAAACATCGGCGCCAGAAAAACTATTCCTGGCGTTGTCTTCCAGCGCTGCAATTGCTCGGCTGTCCATACCGCACAAAAGTGCCAGCGCCGAACGAGTAACCTTGCGATCTGGGTTCTGTTTAGCCAAATATATTTTTGCTTCGGTGACATAGATATCTCTTACCAGGTTAACCAGCGCGGAACAGGAGACGCGCCCAATGGAGAATCGGACAATAGGTCTAACCATACGGACCATGACGTTGATTAACCAATGGATATCGGAACTTTGATCAACGAGAGCGCTTTGCTGACTCATTTCACCCCTCCACCAGTTGCGGCCGATGGAAATAGAAGCCCTGGCCGAGATTGACGCCGAGCTGTCGCAGCGTATCGAGCTGGCGCCGGGTTTCGATCCCTTCTGCGATCACCCGGGCGCCCAGCCCCTTGGCCAGGGTCTGGATGCTTTCGACAATGGCGCGCTGATTCGGCTGGCGATCCAGGCCGCGAACGACCGATGTATCGATCTTGAGGATGTCGACGATGCCGGCAGCGCACAGATCGAAACAGTTCAATCGAGTCCCAAAGTCGTCGAGCGCGATCAGTACGCCGGCCGATCTCAGTTCGTGGGCTTTCTTGATCAGGCGGACCCGTTCCTTGCACTGACCGAACTCGATGAGTTCCAGGCACAGTGAATGTTCATTGCGTGCGGCGTCGCGCTGACACTTCATGGCCCTCCTGAAGAACAGATGATTCGTCAGCGAAGCCGGATGAACATTGACATTGATTCGCGTAGGCCTGGTCCGGCGTTGCAGCCAGCCTACGGCCCGCTCCAGAATTTCCAGGTCGGTTTCGACGACGGGCCGTTCCGCGTAGAGTCTGTCGATGAACTGACCCGGAGTTCCGTCGCTGGGCGACAACGGCCGAACAAGCACTTCGTACCACGGACGTTCGGCGCCGAAGCGATCACCGGTCGTGGCAAAGGCGCTGATCTGGTGAATCGCGATGGCGCAGTGATCGGCTGAGGCGTCGATACTGAGCTGCTGTAGGGTGTGCGGATGCGCACTCATCGAAAATCCTCAAAATTGGCGTTTGCCGAAATTGTCAATCGACGATATCGGCTTTTGCCCTGGATTGCAAGCATTTTTTCCGTTACAGGAAAATTCCCTGGATTTGGCCTATCCTTGGGCCTCATCAAAGCCTGTGCTGGAATGGGCTTGCCGACGTAGATCATGGTTCCGTCAATCTGTCCAGAATTAACGGAGAGACCAATGCCCTATCGGCGATCGCGACTGCTGATCTGCCTGATTCTGCTGGTTTTGCTGGCCTGCGAAAGGGAGTCCGATCCGCACTACAGCGTTTATCGGCATGCGCTCGATGGCGTGCCGGGCAGTCTTGACCCGGCCCATGCGGCGAATATTTACGCCAGCACCCTCGTGGTCAATGTATTCGACACCCTGTATCGCTACCGATACCTCGCCCGCCCTTACGAGCTGGCCCCCAATCTGGCTGAAGACTTTCCCCAGGTCTCGGAGGATGGATTGGTCTTCACCATCCGGCTGCGCGAAGCGCGTTTCGCCGATGATCCTGCGTTTGCCGGTGGTCGCGGCCGGCGAGTGACTGCCGATGACGTGGTTTTTTCGATTCGGCGTCACTTCGACCCGGCCACTCGTTCCCAGGGCGCCTGGCTGTGGCGGGATCGCATCGTCGGTCTTGACGCCTGGGGGCGAAACGGGGCCGACCCGCAGGCCGATATCAGCGGCTTGCAAGCGCTGGACGATCGGACCGTCCGGATCGAGCTGACCGAACCCTATCCGCAGCTGGTCGAAACGTTCGCCATGGCGCTGTCGGCGGTGGTGCCGCCGGAAGCGGTGGCGGCGTACGGGCGGGAATTCGCGGTGCGCCCGGTGGGGTCGGGTCCTTTCCAACTGCTTGAGTTTGATGAGACCCGGGCCATTCTGGAGCCCAACCCCAATTTTGAACGCGACCCGCTGGATCTGGCCGCCGAAGGCTTCGATCCGACTCTCCATGCCGGCTACGGCCTTGAGGCACTCGATGGTCGGCGCTATCCCCTGGTCGATCGCCTGGAGGTACATTTCATCCCGGAGCCGGCCAGCCGCTGGAACAGTTTCTTTTCGGGTCGCGAGGTCGACAACGTCATGTTGCCGCCCGAACAGGCCGTCCGGGTGCTCTCATCGATCCAGCCGATTGAATTTCGACCGCAGATCCAGCGCGATTTCCACGCCCATGTGGGGCAGGAGACCGGTTTGGTCTTCTATGGCTTCAACATGGCCAACCCCGAGATCGGTCATCACGATGATCCCGCGCGTGAGCGAGAAAACCATGCGCTTCGCTGCGCAATTCGCGACGCGTTCGACTGGCCGGCGCGCAACCGCGTCTTTTACAACGATCTCGGCGAGGTCTACCCGGGCGTCATTCCCCCGTTTCTGCGCGAGTATGACTCCGGCTTGCCGACCGACTCCATTGAGCATGACCCGGACAACGCGCGCAGACGCCTCGCTGAACACGGCTGGTCTCCCGAGCGCTTGCCCACGCTGACCTACGGTTTCGAATCCACGGTCGAACGACGCCAGATGTTCGAACAGTTTCGCGCCCAGATGGCTGACATCGGTTTTCCGCGCGAAAAGATCCGGGCCGGGGGCTTTGGCACTTTCGGGGAATATCATCGCGCCATCATCAATGGCGACGTGGACGTGTTCCTGCTTGGCTGGACCCTGGCTTACCCGGACGCGCATTACAGTCTGCAGATGTTTTATGGCCCCAATGCGGCGCCTGGTGCAAACCTGTTCAATTACTCCAACAGCGATTTCGATGACCTGTTCCGGACAGCCGCCACACTGCTGCCCGGGCCGGAGCGAACCGAGCTCTACCAGAGGCTCAACCAGATCGTGATCGACGACTGCGTGGTGATCGGCAGTCTCAGCCGCATGCGGGTGCACCTGTGGCACCCAAGGGTGCGCATGTTGCCCGACCGCGAGGTGCTCAGCGGGTTCTTTCTGCGCTTCGTGGACGTGCGGGAACCGGTGCCTTGATCAAGCGGCCCGAGCTGCTGGCCCTTGTGCTTCGCAGACTTGCAGGCGCGGTCCCGCTGATCATCGGCGTGACCCTGATCAGTTTCTTGCTGACAGTCCATTTTGGCCCGGATCAGACCTATGCCCTGATCGGCAAGAATCCGACCGCGGCCGAAGTCGAACAGCTGCGGTCCCAGCTTGGCTACGATCAGCCGTTCCTGGTCCGCTATCTCGACTACCTCAAGCGCCTGGCCACGCTGGACCTGGGTCATGCCCAGGCCACGGGCGAGTCGGTCCGCTCAATGCTTGCGCGCACCATTCCCGTCTCGGTGCTGCTGGTGGCGCCCGGATTCATTCTCGGCACGCTGCTGGCGATGGTGCTGGCGGCGCTGGCGGCATGGTACCGGGGCGGGCTTGTGGATCGCATCATCAGCGCCGTTTCCGTGGTCGGCATGAGCCTGTCGCTGGTGGTCATTCTGATCGCTTTGCAGGCCGTGTTCGGGGTCTGGCTGGGCTGGTTCCCGGTGCGCGGCTGGTCCGTCGCCGGACCGGTCGATTACCTGTATCACGTGACCGTGCCGACGATGGCGTTCATCGTCGCCACGCTCGGCTACAACGTGCGCTTTTTCCGCGCGGTCTTTACGGCGGAAATGACTTCGGAGCAGGTACGAACGGCGCGCGCTTTCGGGGTTGGGCCGGTGCGTATCATGCTCGTGCACGTGATCGGCAGCAACCTGCTGCCGATCGTCACGCGCATCCTTTTTTCCCTGCCGCTTCTGGTCATTTCCGGCAGCCTGCTGATCGAGACTCAGTTCGGCATTCCCGGCGTCGGCCGGATCACGTTTGCCGCGATCACCTCCGGTGACCAGCCGGTGCTGATGGCCGTGGTTGGTCTGAGCGCGGTGCTGTTCGTTCTCACGGTCACCGTGGCCGACGTTGCGTGTCGTCTCGTCGATCCGCGGATCGGGCAGGCGTGAGCACGTTGGCGCTGCAGACCGGGCAGCGGATCCGGCACCGTCTCCGCCATGACCCGCTCGGCGTCGCCGCCCTGAGCGTGGTCGTTTTCTACCTTCTCGTCGCCTGCGGTTTCTGGCTGGGCTTGTGGGGCGGGGATTGGTCGGCCTTGGCCGGGCCGGGCTGGGCAGCGCCTTCGTCCGAGCACTGGCTCGGCACCAATCGGCTCGGGCAGGACATCCTGGCCAGAGCCCTGGCTTCGACGGCGACCGCTTTCGAGATCGGGGTGCTGGTGGCGGTCGCGACGACCGCCCTCGGCGCTCTGGCCGGCGGCCTGGCCGGTTACGGGGGGGCTGGCTGGGTCGACGACATTCTGCTCTGGCTGATGGGTACATTGGAGGCGGTTCCGTTCTACCTGCTGGTCGCAGCACTTGTATTCGCCCTCGACGGCCATCCCTGGGCCATGCACCTGGCGATGATCGCGACCTTCTGGACAACCACGGCCCGACTGGTCCGGGCCGAGACCATGCGTATCCGCCAGCTGCCGTTCATCGAAGCGGCACGCGTGGCCGGCCTGGTTCCCCGCGCGATCGTCATGCGCCATGTCCTGCCCAATGCCGCCCACATTCTGCTGGTCCAGGGCACGCTGGTTTTCATGGCCGCGATCAAGGTCGAGGTGGTCTTGAGCTTTCTCGGGATCGGCGTCCAGGACTCGATCAGCTGGGGCGTCATGATTGCCGAGGGCGCCCAGGACATCCTGGCCGGGCAGTACTGGAATTTCGCCGCCGCATCGCTGTTCCTGTTCGGCCTGGTGATGGCGTCCAACCTGCTGGCCGATCAGCTCCAGGATGCCCTCGACCCGCGCTCGCTTGATTCACGCTGGCAGCCCCATGGCTGAGCCCCTGCTCAGCGTCCGGCGGCTGATCGTCGAAGCCCGTCTGCCCGGGCGAACGATCCCGCTGATTCGTGGCCTTGACCTCGATCTGGATGCCGGCGAGGTACTGGCACTGACCGGCGAATCGGGCGCCGGCAAGAGCCTGACTGCGCAGGTCCTCATGGGGCTGCTGCCGCCTGGCATGCGCGTGAGCGCCGATAGTCAGCTGCGCTGGTGCGGACGGGAACTCAATGGGCTTGCCGAAAAGGAGTGGCGCGCGCTCAGAGGCTCGCAACTGGCCCTGATTCCGCAAAATCCGATGACCGCGCTCAATCCCACCCGGTCGATCGGTTCGCAAATGCGCTATCTGCTGGGCTTGCATCGGCGAACGACCGGGCATTCGGCGACCCAGGCGTCTGCCCGGGCCCTGTCGTCTTTGGCCATTCCCGACGCCGGTCGCGTGCTGGATCTTTATCCGCACCAGCTGTCCGGGGGCATGAGCCAGCGGGTGCTGATCGCCATGGCCCTGCTGTGCCGGCCGAAACTGCTGATCGCCGATGAAGTGACCTCAGCGCTCGATGTCACCAGCCAGGCCGCGATCGTCGATCAACTGACCGGCCTGTGCCGCGAGTCCGGGACGGCGCTGCTGATGATCACGCATGATCTGGGCCTGGTCGCGCGCAGCTGCGAGCGCGCTGGCGTGATGTATTTCGGAACCATCGTGGAGCAAGGGCCGGTCGAGGCGCTGTTTGCTCATCCTCGTCACCCCTACACCGCCGGTCTGCTTGCCTCGGCGCCTGGCCGAGCGGACCCCGGCAAGTCCCGTCTGAACAGCCTTGCCGGGCAGGTTCCGGACAGTGGCTGGCGCCCGTCCGGATGTTCTTTCGCGCCCCGCTGTAACCAGGCGACCGCACGCTGCCGCGACCAGGGGCCGGTCGAGACCCAGGAGGACCAGCGCTCTTATCGCTGCTTCCATCCCCTGTAGCGCAGCGACTTTGTGCTCTTTTGGCGACCCGTTACCGGCGTCGAACTTGATTCCTGATGAATCGACCCCATCCTGTGGATAAGTTATTTAATTGTACGGGGGTCAAGCCGTTATGAGAATGGACAAACTTACCGCACGGTTCCAGCAGGCGCTGGGCGAGGCGCAAAGCCTGGCCGTGGGCATGGATCATGCCCTGCTCGAGCCGGAGCACGTCATGGTGGCCTTGCTGGACCAGGAAGGCGGCGGTATCCGCGGTCTTCTGGCCCGGGCCGGAGCCCAGGTCAACGCCTTGCGCTCAGCCCTCGGCGAGAAGCTGGACGGCCTGCCGAAAGTCTCCGGCCAGGCCGGGCAGATCAACCTGTCCAACGACACCAGCCGGGTCCTGAACCTGACCGACAAGATCGCCCGCGATCGCGGTGACGCCTACATCGCCTCCGAACTGTTCGTCCTGGCCGCGCTCGACGCCAAGGTGGCACTGAGCGAGATGCTGCATCGCGCCGGGGTGACCAAGAAGGCCGTCGAGGACGCCATCGACACCGTGCGCGGCGGTGAGAACGTCGACGACCCCAACGCCGAGGACGCCCGCGAAGCGCTGAAGAAATACACCGTCGACCTGACCGAGAAGGCCGAGCAGTCGCGCCTGGACCCGGTCATCGGCCGCGACGAGGAAATCCGCCGCTGCATCCAGGTGCTGCAGCGTCGGACCAAGAACAACCCGGTTCTGATCGGCGAGCCCGGCGTGGGCAAGACCGCCATCGTCGAGGGCCTGGCCCAGCGCATCGTCAACGGCGAGGTGCCCGAGGGCCTGAAGAACAAGCGCGTGCTCTCGCTGGACCTGGGCGCCCTGATCGCCGGGGCCAAGTACCGCGGCGAGTTCGAGGAGCGGCTGAAGGCCGTGCTCAACGATCTCAAGAAACAGGAAGGCCAGATCATCCTGTTCATCGACGAGATCCACACCATGGTCGGCGCCGGCAAGGCCGAAGGCGCGATGGACGCCGGCAACATGCTCAAACCCGCGCTGTCGCGCGGTGAGCTGCACTGCGTGGGGGCAACCACGCTCAACGAGTACCGCGAGAACATCGAGAAGGATGCCGCCCTGGAGCGAAGATTCCAGAAGGTGATCGTCGGCGAGCCCTCGGTCAACGACACCATCGCCATCCTCAGAGGCCTGCAGGAGCGCTACGAGGTCCACCACGGCGTCGACATCACCGACCCGGCGCTGGTCGCCGCGGCCACGCTGTCCCACCGCTACATCACCGACCGCAACCTGCCCGACAAGGCGATCGACCTGATGGACGAGGCCGCCAGCCGCATCCGCATGGAGATCGACTCCAAGCCCGAGGCCATGGACCGGCTGGAGCGCCGCCTGATCCAGCTCAAGATCGAGCGCGAGGCGCTCAGGAAAGAAACCGACGAGGCGTCGAAGAAGCGCCTGACCAATCTCGAGACCGAAATCGACGAGCTCGAGCGCGAGTTCGCCGACTTGGACGAGGTCTGGAAGACCGAGAAAGCCTCGGTCCAGGACGCCACCCAGATCAAGGAGGCGCTGGAGCGCGCCCGGGCCGAGCTGGAAAACGCTCGCCGCGCGCAGGACCTCTCGCGCATGGCCGAGCTGCAGCACGGCCGCATCCCCGAGCTCGAGCGCCAGCTGGCCCAGGCCGAGTCCTCCGAGACCACCGACCAGTTTCAACTGCTGCGCAACAAGGTCACCGAGGAAGAAATCGCCGAGGTGGTCAGCCGCTGGACCGGCATCCCGGTCTCGAAGATGCTCGAAGGCGAGCGCGACAAGCTTTTGCGCATGGAAGAGGCCCTGCACGATCGCGTCGTCGGCCAGGACGAGGCGGTCAAGGCGGTGGCCGACGCGATCCGGCGTTCAAGAGCCGGCCTGGCCGACCCCAACCGGCCCAACGGTTCATTCCTGTTCCTCGGTCCCACCGGCGTGGGCAAGACCGAGCTGTGCAAGTCGCTGGCCTCGTTCCTGTTCGATACCGAAGAGGCCATGGTTCGCATCGACATGTCGGAGTTCATGGAAAAACACGCCGTGGCCCGCCTGATCGGCGCGCCCCCGGGCTACGTCGGCTACGAAGAAGGCGGTTACCTGACCGAGACCGTGCGCCGCCGGCCGTACTCGGTGATCCTGCTCGACGAGGTCGAAAAGGCCCATCCGGAAGTCTTCAACATCCTGCTGCAGGTGCTCGACGACGGCCGCCTGACCGACGGTCACGGCCGCACCGTGGATTTCCGCAACACCGTCATCGTCATGACCTCAAACCTGGGCTCGGACCGCATCCAGGAGCTGCAGGGGCAGGGCTACGACGTCATGAAGCAGGCGGTGATGGACGTAGTCGGCCACCACTTCCGGCCCGAGTTCATCAACCGGGTCGACGAGATCGTGGTCTTCCACCCGCTCGATCGCGAGCAGATCCGGGCCATTGCCGCCATCCAGATCGAGGGCCTGCGCGAGCGTCTTGCCGATCGCGACATGGCCCTGGAGATTTCCGACCAGGCCCTGGACCTGCTCGGCAACGTCGGCTTCGACCCGGTCTTCGGCGCCCGCCCGCTCAAGCGCGCGATCCAGCAAAAACTGGAAAACGGCCTCGCCCAGCGCATCCTGGCCGGCGAGTTTGCCCCCGGCGATACCATCCGGGTGGATGCGGCCGAAGGGGAGCTGGTTTTCGGTGCATGAAGTCTGACCAAGCGATCAACGCGCGGCGCCGTCATCGTTCTCGTGCCGGTATGGTGCCTGGAGCGGATTGACGATCCGGACGCCCTCGATGATCTGGCCGGGGTTGAGGTCTTCGGAATACAAGACTGAAGCACCACCGCAGGCAGCCGCGTGCACGATCAAGGCGTCCCAG
>JAWLFD010000314.1:0-2514 GCA_041685745.1 Wenzhouxiangella sp. | reverse complement strand
CCGGCAAAGGTGATCGAATAACCGCCGGGCAGTTCCAGCTGTTCGGCGATCTCGGCCTGGGCCATCGCCACCCAGCCGCTTAGGTCGTCGTCATTGATGTCGACGAAGACAAAGCCGGCCGGACGGGTGTTTTCGCTGCGGATCATGGCGGGTCCGGCGGCGATGTCGATCTCGGCGACCTCGCCCAGGGCAATGTGCGTGCCCGAGGGGGTGACCAGCGGCATCACGCGCAGCTGTTCGGGCGAGTCGCGCCAGTCGGCCAGATAGCGCAGGTTGACCGGAAAGCGTTCCAGGCCTTCGACCGTCTCGGTCACGTTGGCGCCGCCGACACCGAAGCGGATCAGTTCGTGCAGGTCGGCGATGTTCATGCCGTGGCGGGCCAGGGCGCGGCGATCGGGGGTGATCTCGATGTAGCGGCCCGAGGCCGGACGGTCGGCGAAGGCGCTGGTGGCGCCGGGCAGTTCGGCCGCCACCGCCTCGACCTGCTCGGCGATGTCCTGGATCACGCCCAGGTCCGGGCCCGAGATCTGAATGCCGATGTCGGTGCGAATGCCGGTCTGGAGCATGTCGATGCGGGTCTGGATGGGGAACACCCAGGCGTTGGTCAGGCCGGGGAACTGGACCATCTCGTCGAGCTCGGCCATGATGTCGGCTGTATCGATGCCGGGCCGCCACTGCGAGCGCGGTTTCAGGGTGATGAAGGTTTCGATCATGGTCAGCGGCGCCGGATCGGTCGCCGTCTCGGCCCGACCGGCCTTGCCCATGACGCGCTCGACTTCCGGGTGCGAGGCGATGATGGCGTCGGTCTGCTGAAGCAGCTCGCGCGCCTTGCCGGGGCTCAAGCCGGGTAAGGTGGTGGGCATGTACATCAGGTCGCCCTCGTCGAGTTCGGGCATGAATTCCGTGCCCAGGCGCGAGGCCGGAAAGACCATGGAAACGACCAGCGCCAGGGCCAGCGCGGCGACGATCCAGGGATGATTGCCGCTGAAGCGCGCCAGCGGCCGATAACCGTTTTCCAGCCAGCGGGCGAACGGGCTGCCTTTGCCCTTGCCCGATCCCAGCGATCCGACGAAATAGCCCATCAGCACCGGCACCAGCGTGACCGAGAGACCGGCCGCGGCCGCCATGGCGTAGGTCTTGGTGAAGGCCAGCGGCGAGAACAGCCGACCCTCCTGGGCCTGCAGGGCGAACACCGGGAGGAACGACAGGGCCACGATCAGAAGCGAGACGAAGATCGGCTTGCCGACCTCGAGCGTGGCCTGGGTGATGGCCTCCCAGCGCTCCTCGCTGGTGCGCGGGGCGTCGCGTTCGATGCGGCGATGGACGTTTTCGATCAGCACGATGGCGGCATCGACCATCACGCCGATGGAGATGATGATGCCGCCCAGGGACATGATGTTGGCGTTGATGCCCTGGAAGTACATCACCAGGTAAGCGGCCAGCACCCCCAGCGGCAGGCTGATCAGCAGCACCAGCGAGGACTTCAGATGCCACAGGAACAGCGCGATCACCAGCACCACGATGGCGAACTCCAGAGCGAGTTTTTCCCACAGGGTGCGGATCGATCGATCGATCAGCGGCGCGCGATCGTAGGTCTCGACAATCTCCACGCCTTCGGGTAACCCGGGTCGCAGTTCTTCCAGACGCTGCTTGATGGCCGTGATGACCTCGCGGGCGTTTTCACCCTGGCGCATGACGACGATGCCCGAGACGACCTCGCCCTGGCCGTCGAGGTCGACGATGCCGCGCCGTGCTTGCGGGCCGAAGCGGATTTCGGCCACCTGATCGAGCAGCACCGGCGTGCCGTTGTCAAGTACGCCGACCGGAATCTGGCTCAGATCGTCCAGGGACTGGATGTAGCCGCCGGCGCGCACCATGTACTCGGCTTCGGCCAGCTCGATCAGCGAACCGCCGGCTTCGGCGTTGCCGCGCCGGATCGCGCTTTCGAGCTGGCCCAGGGTCAGGTCGTAGGCACGCAGGGCGTTGGGGTCGACCGCGACCTGGTACTGCCGGACCATGCCGCCGGCGCTGGCGACTTCGGACACGCCGGGGACCGACTGCAGCTCGAACTTCACAAACCAGTCCTGCAGGGCGCGCAGCTGGCTCAGATCATGGTTGCCGCTGCGATCGACCAGGGCGTACTTGTAGACCCAGCCGACCCCGCTGGCGTCGGGCCCGAGTTCGGCGCTGACGCCGTCGGGCAGCCGGCCCTCGACCTGGCTGAGGTACTCCAGCACCCGCGCCCGGGCCCAGTACAGGTCGGTGCCGTCTTCGAACAGGACGTAGACGAAGGCATCGCCGAACATCGAGAAACCGCGCACGGTATGGGCACCCGGCACCGACATCAGCGCCGTGGTCAGCGGGTAGGTGACCTGGTCCTCGACCACCTGCGGCGCCTGTCCGGGGAAGGTGGCCCGCACGATGACCTGGGTATCGGTCAGGTCGGGGATGGCGTCGACCGGCGTGTTGCGCAGCGCCCAGAGACCGGCCACGGCCAGCACCACGGCCATCACC
>JAWLFD010000313.1:0-2516 GCA_041685745.1 Wenzhouxiangella sp. | reverse complement strand
AGCTCTCGGTTGCCGAGCGCGCGCTCGGCGTTGCCCAGAAACAGGTGCCCCTGGGCGGTGGGCAGGCGCTCGATGCTGGCCTGAAGGTCGGGTCTGGCGCTGGCGTAATCGCCCAGCTGTTCGCGCACCATGCCGCGGCGCAGGTGGTGGTAGAACCAGCCCTGATCCCGCGCCAGCGCCTGGCTGTAGGCCTGCTCGGCTTCCTTGTTGCGGTCCATCGAAGCCAGGGCGTCGCCCTTGAGGGCGTGGAACAAGGCCTCGCCGTCCTCCATCGCCAGAGCTTTCTCGGCCTGCTGCAGGGCGGCCTGAAAATCGCCCTCGGCCAGCGATTTGCGGCCCTCGTCGTGGGCCTCGTAAGCCGGTTGCAGGGCCTCGAGGCGCGCCATCTTCGCGCGGTAGCGTTCATCGCCGATCTCGCCTTCTCGGCCCAGCTCGTCGGCCAGGCGGCGGTTGTTTTCCACCCGCTCCGGCGAGGGCGGATGGGAGGCGAACAGCCCTTGGATAAAACCCGGGTTGCGGCCTTCAGACAGGCGCACGAACGAGCGCTGCAGGGACACCGCGCCCTCCGGGTTGTAGCCGGCGGCGTGCATCCAGCGCGTACCCCAGAGGTCGGCCTCGCGTTCGGCCTCGCGCGAGTAGCGCTGGCCGATCAGCTGGGCCCCCAGCATGCCGCCGAGCACGGCGATGGTGGCGTAGTCCTCGCGCTCGGTCGCCACGCCCACCGCGACCCCACCGAGCAGGACCGCGCCTTGGGTGAGCGCTGTACGGGACTGCTGCTGGGCGCTGTGGCGCACGGCCGCGTGGGCGACCTCGTGGCCCAGCACGGCGGCCAGTTCGGCTTCGGATTCCATCTCGGTCAGCAGCCCCCGGTTGAGCGAGACCTTGCCGCCGGGCAGCGCCCAGGCGTTGGGCACCGAGCTGTTGATCACGGCGAATTCGTAGGGCAGATCGCGCGGCGCGTGGACGGCGACGCGCTGGCCGACCTGCTGGACGTAGGAGACCAGTTCCTCATCAAGCACGAAATCACCGCCCTGCTGCTGGCGCAGCGGCGCGTAGTGCTCCTCGCCGGTCGCAACCTCCCAGCCCTCGTCGTACAGGTTGAGCTCTCTTTCCCCGGTTACCGGGTTGACCGCGCAGCCGGCGACGACCATCAGCGACAGTGCGGCAAACAGCAGCCGGTAAGTCAGTTTCATCGCAGATCTCCTCGCGCCATTGCGGTAACTCGATTTTTCAGTATACGTCCGCGGCTTAAGGCGAGTAGCCGTAAAGCGCTACAAGCTGTCGATGGATGTCTGGATGGTGGGCTTTCAGCCAGCTGGGTGCATCGAAAAAGCACTCGCTGACCACCGCGAAGAACTCCGCCGGCGATTCGGCCGCATAAGGGTCCAGCCCGGTCTCCTCGCCGCGCTCGAGTTCGGCCAGCAGGCGGTCGTAGGCGCTGCTGAACACCCGCGTCCAGGTTTTCGGCTCCATGCCGTCGGGCAGCGGCGGAAAGCCGTTGGCCTCGCCGTTGCGGTGGTCGATCTGGTGGGCCAGCTCGTGCACGACCACGTTGAAGCCGTCGCCCTGGCCGGAGTCGTGCACATCGCTCATGGCCAGGATCACCGGACCGCGGTTCCAGGCCTCGCCCACCCTGAGGTCGCGACCGGAGTGGACCAGGCCGTCGTCGTCCGTTTCTTCCAGGTCGGTCACGAAAGGCTGCGGGTAGAGGACGAAGGTATGAAAGTCCTGATACCAGTCCAGGCCGCGGTGCAAAACGGGCAAGGCCGCGAGCAGGGCAACGCTGAGGCAGTCCTCGCGGCTGGGCTCGTAGCCGCCGCCGCCCAGGAAAGTCTTTTGCGCCATGATGTCGGCGGCGCGCTCGACCAGGCACTCGCGCTGCGGCGCGCTGAAGTCGCGCAGCACCGGGAAGTGGCGCAGCGCGGCATTGAAGGTCTGGCTGTTGCAGCGCGGCTCGGCCGGCGCGCGCTTGGGCCGAAAAAAATCCAGTACTCGATTCAGCATTTCCGGCCCAGCGCGTACACTTTGAGTCATGAGCAGCAAAGCTTACAACGTCAACCCCTCTTCGGACGTCGTGGCCCTGGCCAGGGCGCTGATCGGGCGACCGTCGGTCACCCCGGATGACAGCGGCTGCATGGATCTGATCGAACCGCGTCTGCGCGCGGCGGGCATGCGGGTCGAATCCCTTGATTCCGGCGACGTGCGCAATGTGCTGGCGGTGCACGGGGCCGGCGCGCCGCACCTGATGCTGCTCGGGCACACCGACGTGGTGCCGCCGGGGCCGCTGGAGGACTGGACCAGTCCGCCGTTCGAGCCCGCCGTGCGCGACGGCATGCTGTTCGGTCGCGGCGCGGCCGACATGAAAGGATCGGTTGCCGCCATGGTCGTGGCGGCAGAGCGCTTTCTGGCCGAGCGGCCCGATCACCCGGGCACGCTGTCGCTGTTGCTGACCTCGGACGAGGAGGGGCCGGCCGAGCACGGCGTTCGCGCCGTGGTCCCGGTGCTCAAGGAGCGCG
>JAWLFD010000312.1:0-2530 GCA_041685745.1 Wenzhouxiangella sp. | reverse complement strand
GGCCTCGATCCGGCGCACCCCGGCCGAGATGCCGGTTTCACCGATGATCTTGAACAGACCGATGTCACCCATGCGATCGACGTGGGTGCCGCCGCACAGCTCGGTCGAAAAATCGCCGAAGCGCAGCACCCGCACCTCGTCGCCGTATTTGTCCCCGAAAAAGGCCAGCGCGCCGGCCGCGATCGCCTGATCGTAGGCCATCTGCCGTTCCTCGGCCTGGGCGTTGGCCTGGATCTGGACGTTGACCATGCGCTCGATCTCGGCGATCTGATCTTCGCTGAGCGGCGAGTGGTGGGAGAAGTCGAACCGCAGCCTGTCGGGCGCGACCAGCGAGCCCTTCTGCTGGACGTGCTCGCCCAGCACCGTTCTGAGCGCCGAGTGCAGCAGATGGGTGGCCGAGTGGTGGCGGACGATGTCGGCCCGGCGGTCGGCGTCGATGGAGGCCGCCAGCGCCTGACCCTGGACCAGTTCGCCGGACTCCAGACGACCGATGTGCCCATGGAAGACCCCGCCCAGCTTGCGGGTATCGGCGACGCGAAACCTCAAGCCCTCGGCCGTCAGGACACCGGTATCGCCGACCTGGCCGCCGGACTCGGCGTAAAACGGCGTGCGGTCGAGGATCAGGGTCGCTTCCTGGCCTGCCTCCAGGCGTTCGACCGGACGACCGTCGACCAGGACTGCCAAAAGCTCGGCCCGCTCCGCGAAATGCTGCGTGTAGCCCAGAAACTCGGTGGCCGGCAGCGCGGCGGCCAGGTCGGCCGGCATGCCGTCGCCGCCGCCGAACTGTCCGGCCGCGCGGGCCCTCTCGCGCTGGGCCTCCATGGCCTGCTCGAAGCCGACCTCGTCGACTTCAAGCGCGCGCTCGCGGGCGATGTCGCGGGTCAGGTCGATGGGAAAGCCGAAGGTGTCGTAGAGCTTGAACGCGACCGAGCCGGGGATGACCGAGTCCTCCAGTTCCGCAATGGCCCGCTCCAGCAGCTTCATGCCCTGGTCCAGGGTCTCGCCGAAGCGCCGCTCCTCGCGCTCGAGCACGGCGGCCACCTCATCGCGCTGGCGCGCCAGTTCCGGGTAAGCATCACCCATCACTTCAGCCAGCGGCGCAACCATCCGGCAGAAGAACAGGTCTTCGCAGCCGAGCTTGTAGCCGTGGCGAATGGCCCGCCGGATGATCCGGCGCAGGACGTAGCCGCGCCCGTCGTTGGCCGGCAGCACGCCGTCGGCGATCAGGAAGGCGCAGGCGCGGATGTGGTCGGCGATCACCTTCAGCGAGGGCGCGTCGCGGTCCGCGGCCCCGGTCAGCCGGGCCGCGGCTGTGAGCAGGTGCTCGAACAGATCGATCTGGTAGTTCGAATGCACGCCCTGCAGGATGGCCGCCAGCCGCTCCAGCCCCATGCCGGTATCCACGCAGGGCGCCGGCAGGGGATGCAGGGTACCGTCGGCCGAGCGGTCGAACTGCATGAAAACCAGGTTCCAGACCTCGATGTAGCGGTCGCCGTCTTCTTCCGGGGTACCGGGCGGGCCACCGGGGATATCGGGGCCGTGGTCGTAGAAGATTTCGGTGCACGGACCGCACGGTCCGGTCTCGCCCATGGCCCAGAAGTTGTCGCTCTCGTAGCGCTTGCCCGGCTTGTCGCCGATGCGCGACAACCGCCCGGGCTCGATGCCGATATGGTTCAGCCAGATCTCTGCGGCCTCGTCATCGTCTGCATAAACCGTCACCCACAGCTTTTCCGGCGGCAGGCCGCAGGTCCCGGTCAGAAAACCCCAGGCGAACTCGATGGCCTCTTTCTTGAAGTAGTCGCCGAAGCTGAAGTTGCCCAGCATCTCGAAGAAGGTGTGGTGACGGGCGGTGTAGCCGACGTTTTCCAGGTCGTTGTGCTTGCCGCCGGCGCGCACGCAGCGCTGGGACGAGGCCGCACGGGTATAGGCGCGCTTTTCCGAGCCCAGGAACACGTCCTTGAACTGGTTCATGCCGGCGTTGGTGAACAGCAGGGTCGGGTCGTTGGCCGGCACCAGCGAACTGGAGGCGACCACGCGGTGCTCGCGCTCGGCGAAGAAGTCGAGGAAGGCCTGGCGGATGTCGGCGGTGGTTTTCATCGGTTTGCTGTCGGGAAAGCGAGGGTCGGGTTCAACCCTTGATTGTAGCCTTTCGCCCGACTTTCAATCCGTCAGTTCGCGAATGACCGACTCTTCGAAGCCTCGCCGGGCCAGCGCCTGCCGGCGCCGGCTCTTTTCCTTCATATCGTCTGACCGGGTCTCGCCGTAGCGGCGCAGGAACCACTTGGCGGCCTGGGCCAGCCAGTCGACGTCCAGTTCAGCCAGCGCCCGTTGCGCCAGCGAGCGATCGATGCCGCGCTCGGCCAGCTCGGCGCGGATACGAACCGGGCCATAGGCCTTCTCGGCGCGCGATCGGGCAAAGCCCTCTGCAAAGCGCTGGTCGGACTGCAGGCCCTGCTCGGCCAGCTCGACGATGGTGTGCTCGACCAGCGGTTTCGGCCAGCCCTTGCCGGTGAGCTTGCGCGTCAGTTCC
>JAWLFD010000072.1:0-10567 GCA_041685745.1 Wenzhouxiangella sp. | reverse complement strand
CGCTCGGCCAGGCCCTCGAGCATGGCGCGCACACCGGACCGGCCCTCGTACTTGAGCGGCGCCAGGGTGTCGGTCAGGAAACCGAACTTCTCGTGCTCGGTGCCGATCCGCCACTCGGATTTCGGACGCGAGCCGGAGGCGAGCCAGTCAGCCAGCTGCTGCGGTCGGGTCAATACATCATCTGGGTTCACGGCAGGGCCCGCGGCTAGAATGGAGGGGCAATTATCGTCGTTTCCGGGCCTGCTTGCATGCTGAACGCGTTTCGTTTGCTGATCATCGTTGTCGTATTGACGCCGTGGATGTCGCCCGCGCAGGCCGCAACGCTGCATCGCGGTCTCGGTCCCGAGCCGGACGCGCTCGATATCCACCTGGCCCAGAGCCTGTCGGCGCTCAACGTGCTGCGCGATCTTCACGAGGGCCTGGTGACGCTGGATGCAGCCGGCCGGCTGATCCCCGGCGTGGCCCGGGCGTGGACGGTCAGCGACGACGGCAAGGTCTGGACCTTCGCGCTGGATCCGGCGGCGCGCTGGTCGGACGGCTCGGCGATCGAGGCGGGCCATTTCGTGGCCGGCTGGCGGCGCGCCCTCGATCCGGAAACCGCGGCACCGATGGCCGGCCTGCTCGACCCGGTGTCCGGGGCAGGCGCGGTCCGTCGCGGCCAGGCCGAGGTCAGCGCCCTGGCGGTTCGCGCCGACGGCCCCGGGCGGCTTGTCGTCGAGCTCGATCGGGCCACCCCCTGGTTCGCCGAATTGCTGACCCACCCGCTGACCTTTCCCTGGCCGGGCGACCGGACCGGTCTGTACAGCGGCCCGTTCGTGCTGGTCGAGCGCGTGCCCGGAGCCCGGATCCGGCTGGCCGCCAATGCGCAGTTTCGGGCGGCCGATGCGCTGGCGCTCGAGGAGGTGGTCTGGCACATCATCGAGGAGCCCTCGGTGGAGCTGACCCGTTATCGCGCCGGCCAGCTCCATATCACCGAGACCATCCCGCCCGGACGGCTGGACTGGATGCGCGAGCGGTTCGGCGAGGAGCTCAGAATCGCGCCCTACCTGGGTACTTTCTTCCTGGCCTTCAACGTCGCACGCGAGCCGTTCGCCGATGCCCCGGGGCTGCGCCGGGCCCTGAGCCTGGTGATCGATCGCGAGTTGCTGACCGACCGGGTACTCGGCGCCGGGGAGATCCCGGCCTGGGGACTGGTGCCGCCGGGAATGCCCGGCTGGGCGGATGCGCCGCGGACCGAAACGCTGACGATGGACGAGCGCATCGAAAGCGCGCGCGAGCTGTATCGCCAGGCCGGCTACGACGGCGACCGCCCGCTGCGGGTCGAGCTTCGTTTCAACAGCTCGCTGACCCATCGCCGCATGGCCGTGGCCATCGCCGCGATGTGGAAGCAGCACCTGGGCGTCGAAAGCCGGCTGGTCAACGAGGAATGGAAGGTTTTCGTCGCCAACCGCCGCCACGGACGGATCACCGAGATCGTGCGCGGCGGCTGGATCGCCGACTGGCGCGACGCCGGCAATTTCCTGCAGCTGTTCGAAACAGGCAGCCCGCTCAACTACACCTTCTTCTCCGATCCGTTGTTCGATGAGCGCATGGCGCAGGCAGCGCGCACCGACGGTGCCACGCGCCTGGATTGGCTGCGCCGGGCCGAGGATCGCGTGCTCGAGCAGGCAGTGGTCATTCCGCTGTACTACTATGTCTCTCGCCACCTGGTCAAACCCGAGGTGGGAGGATTCGAGGACAATGCCATGGACATCCACCTATCGCGCTGGCTATCGTTGCAATGAGGTTCCTGCCGGGCCTGCTGGTGCTGCTGCTGGCCGCCTGCGGGGGAGATTCGTCCGAAATCGGCACGCCGGCCGCTCCGCGCCTGCCGCAACCGGTCGAAGTGGCGTTGGACGAGCAGGGCCGGCCGCTGCCGGACCTGCTGGCCGATGAGCAGGTCGTTCATCGCGGCAACGGCGAGGAACCGCAGACCCTGGATCCGCACCTGGCCGAGGGGGTGCCCAGCGCCAATATCCTGCGCGACCTGTTCGAAGGCCTGACCACGACCACGCCCGACGGTCGCATCGTCCCCGGCGCGGCCGCCCACTGGGACATCAGTCGCGACGGCCTGGTCTATACGTTTTACCTGGATCCCGACGGGCGCTGGAGCAACGGCGACCCGGTCACCGCCGAGGATTTCGTCTGGTCCTGGCGGCGGGTGGTCGATCCTGCTTCCGGTGCCGCCTACGGTCGCATGCTGGCGCCGGTGGCCAACGCCGAGGAAATCTTTGCCGGTCGCCTGCCGGTCGAGGAGCTGGGCGTTGCCGCGCTCAGCCCCACTTCGTTCCAGGTTCGGCTGAACGATCCCACGCCCTACTTTCTCGGCTTGCTGACCCATCCGACCACCTATCCGGTTCATCGGCCGAGTTTTGAAGCGCACGGCAGCGCCCATGTGCGTCCCGGCAACCTGGTCTCCAACGGGGCGTTTCGCCTGCTCGACTGGCAGGTGCGATCGCGCATCGAGCTGGAGAAGAACGCGCATTACCGCGCCGCCGACCGCGTGATCGTCGAGCGGGTGGTGCTGTATCCCTTCGAGGACGAGAACACCGAGTTCAACCGCTTTCGCGCCGGCGATCTGCACTGGACCTACCAGGTGCCCAACAGCCAGTTTCGCTGGCTGGAGCGCAACATGGCCGAGGCGCTGGTGGTCGCGCCCTGGTTTGGAACCTACTTCTTTTCGTTCAACCTGACCCGTCCGCCTTTTCGCGACAACCTGCCGCTGCGCCAGGCGCTCAACCTGGCGATCGATCGGGAAATCATCACCGAACGGGTGACCCGGTTCGGAGAGATTCCGACGTTCAACCTGATCCCGCCCGGGCTGCCCGACTACGAGTCGCCGGTGCCCGAACAGGCGGCCTGGACCCAAGAGCAACGTCAGGCCGAGGCGCTGCGCTTGTATCGACAGTCCGGCTATTCCGAAGACGAGCCGCTGACCGTGGAACTGCGCTACAACACCTCCGAAAACCACCGCAAGATCGCCGTGGCGATGGCGGCCATGTGGAAAGAGGTGCTCGGGGTGCGCACCCGCCTGATCAACGAAGAGTTCCGGGTGTTTCTGCAAAACCGCGCCCAGCGCCGGGTCACCGAGGTTTTTCGGGCCGGCTGGATCGGCGACTACCAGGACGCCTTTACCTTCCTGGAACTGTTTCACAGCGGTCATGGCCGCAATGATGCCGGCTACGACAACCCGCGCTTCGATCGGCTGCTGGAGCGAATCTCGGCCGAGCGCATCCCGTCGCGTCGCCGCAACCTGATGGCCGAGGCCGAGCGTATCCTGTTGGCCGACCAGATCGTGCTGCCGGTTTATGTCTATGTGTCCAAGCGCCTGGTCGATCCGCGCTTGCGCGGCTGGGACGACAACATCATGGACTACCATCTGAGCCAGCACATGTATCTTTTGCGTGAGCGCGACCCGGCAACAAGCCTCCCGGTGACCGGTGAGGACTGATCAGCCGCCAATCAGGACCGGAGGCAGGGCTCGATACGGGCTCCCGGCGGCATGCTGAAATATTCGCTCAAGCGCCTGCTCTCGGCGATACCGACGCTGTTTTTGCTGATCACCTTCGCGTTCTTCCTGATCCGCATCGCGCCGGGCGGGCCGTTCGACTCCGAGCGCGCCCTGCCGGCCGATATCGAGGCCAACCTGGAGGCCAAGTACCACCTTGACGAGGCGCTGCCGCTGCAGTATCTGCGCTACCTGTGGCAGATCGCGCGGCTGGATCTGGGCCCGTCGTTCCATTACCTGGACTGGACGGTCAACGACCTGATCATCCAGGGTGCGCCGGTGTCGTTCACCCTCGGCGGACTGGCGCTGCTGCTGGCGCTGGCGATCGGCGTTCCGATCGGCGCCTGGGCCGCCCTGCGCCAGAACCGGGCGGCGGATTACTCGGTGATGAGCATTGCCATGATCGGGATTTCCATTCCCAACTTCGTCATGGCGCCCCTGCTGATCCTGTTGTTCGCCATCACGCTGGGCTGGCTGCCGGCCGGCGGCTGGGCCTACACGCCCTCGCGCATGGCGCTGCCGGTGCTCACCCTGGCCCTGCCGATGATCGCCTACATCGCCCGGATCACGCGCGGCGCGATGATCGAGGTGCTGCGCTCGAGTTTCATCCGGACCGCGCGCGCCAAGGGCATGCCGGAAAAGACGATCCTCTTCCAGCACGCCCTCAAGCCGGCACTGCTGCCGGTGATTTCCTACCTGGGCCCCGCCGCGGCGGCGATTCTGACCGGCTCGGTGGTGGTCGAGCGGATTTTCACCATCCCGGGCATCGGCTCGTATTTCGTCCAGGGTGCGCTCAACCGTGACTACACCCTGGTCATGGGCGTGGTGATCCTCTACGGGATCCTGATCATCTTTTTCAACTTCATGGTCGACCTGATCTACGCCTGGCTGGATCCGCGCATCCGTTACGATGAGCAGGAGATCTGAGGCCATGGGCGAAGTCACCCGCGACGCGTTCGACCGGGCCCTGGATACGGGCACCGTCAGGGGGCGCTCGCTGTACATCGATGCCTGGCATCGCCTGCTCAAGAACAAGGCGGCGGTGACCGCGCTGGCCGTGCTGAGCCTGATGATCGTGCTGGTCATCGTCGGTCCGATGCTCAGCAGCTGGGACCACGAGATTCCGGACTGGGATCACTACTCCACTCCGCCCTCGCTGGAAACCGGGCACCTGTTCGGTACCGATGCGCTGGGGCGCGACCTGTTCGTGCGGACCATGATCGGCGGCCGGATTTCGCTGCTGGTGGGCCTGGTGGCCACCCTCGTCTCGCTGGTCATCGGCATTTCATACGGGGCCGTTGCCGGCTACTTCGGCGGCCGCGTCGACAATCTGATGATGCGCTTCGTCGACGGCATCTACGCCATGCCGTTCATGTTTTTCGTCATCGTCTTGATGGTGGTGTTCGGGCGCAACATCTTCCTGATCTTCATCGCGATCGGGGCGATCAACTGGCTGGACATGGCGCGCATCGTCCGGGGCCAGACGCTGAGCCTGAAGAACAAGGATTTCGTCGAGGCCGCACGCGCCAGCGGGGCCACCGAGTTCTACATCATTCGCCGCCACATCGTCCCCAACCTGCTCGGCGTGGTCATCGTCTACGTCACCCTGACCATCCCCCAGGTCATTCTGGTCGAAAGTTTCCTGAGCTTTCTGGGCCTGGGCGTGCAGGAGCCGCTGACGTCCTGGGGTGCGCTGGTCAACGAGGGGGCCCAGGAACTGGAGACCGCGCCCTGGTCGCTGCTGTTTCCAGCCTGTTTCCTGGCCGCGACCCTGTTCGCCTTCAATTTCCTGGGCGACGGCCTGCGCGACGCGCTCGACCCCAAGGACCGGTTCTAGTCATGGCGCTGCTCGAGGTACGCGACCTGACCGTGGCCTTCAAGACGCCCGACGGCGTGGTGCATGCGGTCAATGGAATCGACTTCGACCTGGAGCCGGGGCAGACCCTGGGCCTGGTCGGCGAGTCGGGCTCGGGCAAGACCCAGACCGCCCTGGCCATCATGGGTCTTCTGGCCGATAACGGCCGGGCCAGCGGTTCGGTGAAATTCCGCGGGCAGGAACTGCTGGGAATGTCGTCGGGCGAGCTCAGCCGGCTCCGGGGTTCGAAGATCTCGATGATTTTCCAGGACCCGGTCAGTTCGCTCAACCCCTACATGACCATCGGCGACCAGCTCGTCGAGGTGCTGACCCATCATCGCAACCTGCGCCGGCGCGAGGCGCGCACGCGGGCGATGGAAATGCTGCGTCTGGTCCGCCTGGGCGACGCCGAGCAGCGCATGCGTCAGTTCCCGCACGAGTTGTCCGGCGGCATGTGTCAGCGCATCATGATCGCCATGGGCCTGCTCTGCCAGCCAGACCTGCTGATCGCGGACGAACCGACCACCGCCCTGGACGTGACCGTGCAGTCGCAGATCAACAGCCTGATGGGCGAATTGTCCGAGAAGTCCTCGACCGCCATCCTCCTGATCACGCACGATCTGGGCGTGGTCGCCGGCCTGGCCGACCGGGTGCTGGTGCTCTACGCCGGGCAGGAGATGGAGATCGCGCCGGTCAACGACCTGTTCGCCGACCCGCGCCATCCCTATACCGAGGGCCTGCTCAATTCGGTGCCGCGGCTGGATCAGGCCCGGTCGGGCATTCTCAACGCCATTCCGGGCAATCCGCCCAGCCTGCTGACCGTGCCCGAGGGCTGTGCATTCTCCGATCGCTGCCTGTATGCCTGGGAGAAGTGCCGCGAGCGGCCGGCGCTGGAAACCGTGGCCGAAGGGCGCTGCAAGCGCTGCCATCTCGACAGCCTGCCGTCCAGGGAGAAATCGGCATGAGTGCGCGTGCGCCGGTGCTCAAGGTGCGCGACCTGGCGGTCCATTTCCGGGTCGATCGAGGGCGTTTTTTCCGTCATGATTACCAGACCCTGCGGGCCGTGGACAACGTCAGTTTCGATCTCTATCCGGCCGAAACGCTGGGGATCGTCGGCGAGTCGGGCTGCGGCAAGTCCACCCTGGCCCGGGCGATCCTCGGTCTGGTCCGGGCCCAGGCCGGTTCCGTGGTCTGGCTGGGCGAGGATCTGGCCGGCCTGAGTGAAGAGGCGATGCGCCTGAAGCGGCGCGAAATCCAGCTGATCTTCCAGGATCCGTCCGGATCGCTGGATCCGCGCATGACCGTGGGCGAAATCGTCGCCGAACCCTTGAGGGTGTTCTATCCGTCCATGTCGCGCCTGCAGGTGCGCGAGCGCGTGGCCGGCATGATGAAGCTGGTCGGCCTGTCGCCGGATCAGATCAACCGCTACCCGCATGAATTCTCCGGCGGCCAGTGCCAGCGTATCGGCATCGCGCGCGCCCTGGTGGTCAACCCGCGCCTGGTGGTCTGCGACGAACCGGTCAGCGCGCTGGACGTCTCGATCCAGGCCCAGATCGTCAATCTGCTCAAGGATCTGCAAAAGAAGCTGCAGCTGTCGCTGATCTTCATCGCCCATGACCTGTCGGTGGTCCGCCACGTGTCGGACCGGGTGCTGGTGATGTACCTGGGCCGGATCATGGAGGTGGCCGATCGCGACCGGATCTACCTCGATCCGCGGCATCCCTATACCCGGGCGTTGATCGAATCGGTGCCGATTCCGGATCCGGTGGCCGAACGCGCCCGCGTGCGGCGGGCGCTGGAGGGCGACATGCCATCGCCGCTGGACCCGCCGACCGGTTGCGTGTTCCGTACCCGCTGTCCGTTTGCCGTCCCCGCCTGCGCCGATCAGGTGCCGACCCTCGAAACGCTGGAGGATGGCCGCCAGGTCGCCTGCCTGCGGCACGAGGAGATCAGGGAGATGGCCGAGGAGACGAACGCGGTGCCGCCGGCCCCGGACGCGACCGGGAAGTGAACCGAAAGCGCCGGTCCTGGAGTTCCAGTTCGCCCAGGTCGGCCAGCGTTTCAACCAGTTCGTCGGAGGCGCGCGAGTCGCCGTTCAGGGTCTGCGGCGCCAGCCGCGCCAGCCAGTTTTCCAGCTGGTCGAGGTCGCCGGAGCCGGTGGCTGCGGGCGCGGGCTGGTCGGCGTCCCAGACGCCCTGGAACCGGGTCTCGTCGCCGAACTGCAGGCGTTCCAGTTCAATGACCAGTCCGTCGGCGGCCATCTCCTGCCAGGCGCCGGCCACGGTCACCAGCGCCATGCCTTCGGCCATTGAGCCGGGGGCGCTTTCGGCCAGCTGTCCCAGACCCTGAATCAGCAGTTCGAGCTGGGCCGGGTCGATGGGCCCGGCCTGCAGCACCAGGGTGGCCGTGCCCAGTTCCGGGTCGCGCACGTTCAGGTCCAGGCCCAGGCGAATCCGGTCGTCGCCGGCCTCCCGTCGCAGCCCGCGCAGGCGCAGATCGAGCAGGGGGGAAGGCTGGTCGGGCAGATCGAGTCGTTCGGCGTTCACGACCAGGCTCAAGGGTTGACCGGCGACCTGGGACAGGTTGAGCGACAATCGGTGGACCAGCAGCGCTTCATCCTGCAGCGGCCGGAACTGCTCGGCCGCGGCGCCCAGGTGCCAGCTGCCGGTCAGGCCCAGGTGGCCGCGGAGTTCGGCGCCCTGGGGTGTGAGCGGTGAATCGAGCTTGCCCTCGAGCGCCAGCCAGCCCGGCTTGAGCGGGGGAAAATGGCGCGCCTTCAGGTTCAGGTCCAGGTCGTTTTCGGGCTGCCACTGCAGCCGCGATCCAAACCAGCCGGGCCGGTAGCCGGCCTCTTCCGGCTCGGACCACTCCGCCAGCCAGTCGGGAACGGCGTCGCGCAGGTAGATGCCCACCAGCGCCGGCATCAGCGCCAGCCAGCCGGCAAGCGCCAACAGCAACCCTATAATGATCAGCTTTCGCATCGGCCGCATGCCTGTATTCAATGACGAAAGAACGCGTGGCCCTGCCCCCGGCGCTTAAGGCGCGGCGTCGCCAGCTGGAAGCGGGTCTGGAACGGCTGGGGCTGACGGCCACCGCTGGTCAGCAGGATCGGCTGCTGCAGTTTCTGGCGCTGCTGCAGCGCTGGAACCGCAGCTACAACCTCACGGCGGTGACCGATCCGGCCGAGATGGTAGCACGGCACCTGCTCGACAGCCTCGCGCTGGTTCCGCATCTGAAAGGCTCCCGCTTCCTTGATGCCGGCACCGGCGCGGGGTTGCCCGGCGTGCCGCTGGCGATCGTCTGCGCCGACCGTGACTTCGTCCTGCTCGACAGCAACGGCAAGAAGATTCGCTTTCTCCACCAGGTTCGGCGTGATCTGGGCCTGGCCAACATCGAACCGGTGCAGGCCCGGCTGGAAGACCACGACCCGGAGGTTCTGCCCGATGCGATTTTGGCCCGCGCCGTGGCGCCGCTGGAGCGCCTGGCGACCTGGACCGCACGCTGGCTGGACCGGGGCGTGCCGCTGCTGGCCATGAAGGGCGATCTTTCCGAAAGCGAACGGCAGGCGGTGCCGGCACCGTACAATGTGGCGCTGGTCGAACTGGAGATTCCGGGGCTGCGCGCGCGGCGGTGCCTGGCAACGGTCGAAAAACGATGACACAACGAAAATGCCGGATCGTAGCGGTCGCGAACCAGAAGGGCGGCGTGGGCAAGACCACCACGGCGCTCAACCTGGCGGCCGGCCTGGCCGAACTGGACCGGCGCGTGCTGCTGATCGACATGGATCCGCAGGGCAACACCACGACCGGTTGTGGCGTGGAGCTCGGGCCGCAAGATGCGACCATTTGCGAGGGGTTGCTGGGCGACGAGGCCGCGGAAAACCTCGTGCGCCGCATCGAGGAGATGAAGATCGACCTGATCCCGGCCAACGGCGATCTGACCGCCGCCGAGGTCGCCCTGCTGGAGCTCGACGATCGCGCCGGCGTCCTCAAGCAGCTTCTGCGCCCGCTCCAGGAGCGCTACCACCACATCATCATCGACTGTCCGCCGGCGCTCAACGTGCTCACCCTCAACGCGCTGACCGCCGCCGACGGCGTGCTGATTCCGATGCAGTGCGAGTACTATGCCCTGGAGGGACTGACCGCGTTGAGCAACACCATCGAGCAGGTGCAGGATTCGGTCAACCCGGCGCTGGAGATCGAGGGCCTGGTACGGACCATGTTCGACGTTCGCAACAATCTGTCCGGCGCCGTATCCCGCCAGCTGCAGGAGCACTTCGGTGACAAGCTTTTCGCGACCGTCATCCCGCGCAACGTGCGCGTGGCCGAGGCGCCCAGCTACGGCCAGTCGGTGATCCAGTACGACCGCGAGTCGCGCGGCGCGATCGCCTATCTCGGTCTGGCCGGCGAGTACCTGCGCCGTTGCGCGGGCGGCCGATCATGACCGCCCCGCGCAAGAAGAAACCGCTGGGCCGCAATCTCGGCGCGCTGCTCGGCAAGTCGCGCGGCGAGGCCGGCCCGGTCGACGGCGACGGCGACGGCGCCGCCCTGCAGCACTTGCCCCTGGACGCCATCCAGCCCGGTCGTTACCAGCCGCGATCGGCGATGGATCCGGATCGTCTCGAGGAACTGGCCGAATCGATCCGTGCCCAGGGTCTGGTCCAGCCGGTGGTGGTCCGTCCGCTGGCCCGCCCCGGTTCCTACGAGCTGATTGCCGGCGAGCGGCGCTGGCGGGCCTGCCGCATGGCGGGCAAGGAGCGCATCCCGGCGATCGTTCGCGAGGTGCCCGACGAGGCTGCCTTGGCCCTGGCCCTGATCGAGAACATCCAGCGCGAGAACCTCAACCCGCTGGAAGAGGCGACGGCCCTGAAGCGCCTGATCGACGAGTTCGAACTGACCCACGGCCAGGCGGCCGAAAACGTCGGACGATCGCGCGCTGCGGTGACCAACCTGTTGCGCCTGCTGGAGCTGGCCCCGGAAGTTCGCGCCCTGGTCGACGAGCGCCAGCTGGACATGGGTCATGCCCGTGCGCTGCTGACCCTGGATCGGGCCGACCAGATTCGTGCTGCCCGGCAGGTCGTCAATCTCGATTTGTCCGTGCGCCAGACCGAGGCGCTGGTGCGCCGGATGCGCGCGGGCAAACCGGCGGCGCCGCGTCCGGCCAGC
>JAWLFD010000071.1:0-10592 GCA_041685745.1 Wenzhouxiangella sp. | reverse complement strand
ACGGCAACACGCGCTGGCTGCACCGCATGCGGCGCTGGCTGCCGGAGACCTACTTCGGCCTGATGGTCCGTGGCGCGCGCAGGGCGGCCGGCCGACCGGGCAAGTAAGGCGTTCTCTGGTCGGCTACCACCACAGCGAAATTGCGATCGATCCGTAGTCCTGGCCGCTGATCTGGCCTTCGAACTCGCGGCTGCGCCAGACGTGGGTGTAGGCGAGGCGAAAACGGTCGTGGCTGTAATGGAAGCCGGCAAACAGCTCGTTGACCCAGCGGCGGACATCGACGCCGTCGCGTCCGCCGAAGGTGTTGCCCTCGATGAACAGGTCGCGCCCCACCGCTCTGGCTTCGGTGCCGACGAAGAAATACCAGTTCCGGTCCTGGCCGGGCTGAAAGTAGCCCGAGCCTGACACGGCGGGCGTGATGCGCGGCGGGCCATAGTCGTTGGCCAGGTTGTAGCCGAGGCGGGCAAAAAGGCCGCCGGCGACGTTGGTGTAGGCGTTGCCAAGTGTTACGCCACCAAAGCCGGTAAGATCCACGCCGACGCCGTTATCGCGCCGTCCGTCTAGCAGTCGCCGAATACGATCGTAGCCGACCAGCAGGGTGGGTTCGTTGCGCAGCTGGGTGTCCCAGCCCACCGGCTCGGGCGCGTTCATCAGTTCGTGCACGCCTTTCTGGATCTGCTCTCCCAGCGCGGCCGGCCCAACCACGCCCAGCCCGACGCGCACGCGGTCAGCCCCGCGCGGCTGCAGGGTGCCGGTGGCAAAGGCGACGTTCAGCCAGGCGGCATACGGCCGGTCGTCGGGTGGAAACGCCGGGTTCTCGATGTCGGCCGGGGTGAAGATATTGTGGTTGATCGAGAAGGCGTAGGGCAGGGCATCGGCTTCGGAGAAACCGGGGAAGCGCCGCGCGACCGAGGCCAGCCAGCCCGGTGCGTCGCGCGCTTCGGCGATGCGTTGTAGCCGAATGCCGCTGGTGTAGTAGCGGTCCTCGCCGGCGACCAGGTCGTTTTCGTATTCGATCAGCCAAAGCGTGGGCTCGGCTGCTTCTTGCGCCTGCACTTGCTCGTGTTCCTCGTCCCGGGGCTGCTCTCGGGCTGCAACGTCGGGGACATACGACAACGACAGTGCGGCCAGCGCGACTGCAATGCTCAACCGTCTCACCAGATGTTCACCCGCTGTTCGGCCGGTACGTACAGTTCGTGGTCGGGACCGACCTCGAAGGCCTCGTACCAGGCATCGATGTTGCGGACCACCCCGTTGACCCGGTAGGTGGCCGGGCTGTGCGGGCCGCGGATCAGGCGGGCGCGCAGCGACTCCTCGGTTTCGATCGTGCGCCAGACCTGGGCCCAGGCCATGAAGAAGCGCTGGTCGCCGGTCAGCCCGTCGAGCACTGGCGCCTCGCCGTCGTGATGGTCGGCCAGGTAGAGGCGGTAGGCGTGGTGGGCGATCGACAGGCCGCCGAGATCGCCGATGTTTTCGCCCAGCGACAGCCGGCCGTTGACGTGCATGCCCGGCAGCGGGGCAAAGCCGTCGTACTGCTCGACCAGGCGCCCGGTGCGCTCCTCGAAGCGTTCCCGCGAGGTCTCGGTCCACCAGTTGCGCAGCACCCCGCGGCTGTCGGAACGCGAGCCCTGGTCGTCGAAGCCGTGGCCCATCTCGTGGCCGATCACGCCGCCGATGGCGCCGAAATTGACCGCCGGGTCGGCGTGCGGGTCGAAGAACGGCGCCTGCAGGATGGCGGCCGGAAACACGATCTCGTTGCGCGTCGAGGAGTAGTAGGCGTTGACCGTCTGCGGGCTCATGAACCATTCCCACTGGCGCACCGGCTCATCGAGTCGGGCCAGCGAGTCAGCCCGGAACCACTCGCCCAGGCGGCGGAAGTTGCCGACCAGGTCATCGGCCTCGATGCGCACGTCGGAGTAGTCGCGCCAGCGGTCCGGGTAGCCGATCTTGGGCACGAACGCCGCGAGCTTGGCGCGGGCCTCGACGCGGGTCTCGTCGTCCATCCACTCCAGCGTCTCCAGGCGTTCACCGAAGGCCCGTCGCAGATATTCCACCAGCTCCAGCATCTGCTCGCGGTGGGCCGGCGGGAAGTGGCGCTGGACGTAGATCTGGCCGACCAGCTCGCCGAGTCGGCCGGAGACGGCGTTGATGGCGCGCCGGTCGCGCGGTCGCCGCTCCTCGACGCCGTCGAGACGGCGCTGGAACAGCTCGAAATGGGCGTCGGCGAAAGCCGCCGGCAGCTGGCTGGCATGGTTGTTGAGCCAGTGGAAGGCGTGATAGCTGGCCCAGGTCTGGACCGGTATCTCGGCAAACAGGGCCGCGCTGGCCTCGACGGCGCTGTTGGTTCGCACCACCAGTTCCTCGATCTCGCCCAGCCCGCGCTCCTCGAAAAACAGCGCCCAGGGAAAGCCGGGCGCGAACGCGTCGAGCTCGGCGCGGGTTTTCAGGTCGTAGTTGGCCCGGCGGTCGCGCTGCTCGACTCGGCTCCAGTGGATATCGGCCAGCCGGGTCTCCAGGTCCATGATGGCCGCGGCGCGCTCGGCGCCGCCGTCGATCCCGGCGCGCTCGAAGGTTGCGGTGATGTAGTCGACGTAGGCCTGGCGATGCTCGGGAAACGGCGCGTCATCGCGGGTGTAGTAGTCGCGGTTGGGCAGCCCCAGGCCGCTCTGGCCGATGCTGGTGATGTAGCGGGTCGGGTCGCCGGCGTCCTGGCCGATACCCAGGCCGATGATGCTGTTGGTGCCCGGTCGGGCCATCCATCGGGCGACGTCTGCGTGGCTGTCGAGCGCCAGCAGCGCTTCGAGCTCGGTGCGCACGGGTTCCAGGCCAAGTTGCTCGATTCGCGCCGCGTCCATGTAACTGGCGTACAGCGCGCCGATCTGCTGCATCGGTGTGCCCGCAGCGACTTGATCGCGCTGCTCCAGCGCCTCGCCAATGATGGCCTCGACGTTGTTTTCCGCCGCCAGCGCCAGTTCGCCGAAGGCGCCAAAGCGGGCGAAGCCGGCCGGCATTTCCGCCTGTTCGATCCAGCCCTGGTTGACGAAGACGAAGAAATCATCGCCGGGATGGATGGACTGGCTGCGATGTGACGTTTCGAGTCCCCACTGGCCCAAACGCGGCACCTCGGAGGTCGCCGAGGCAGTAACGAACAGGCCCAGGAACAGGAGAAAAGGGTTTGATCGTTTCATTTTTCGTGGATTTTCCGGTTTTGGCGCGACAGTTGCATGGTAACGAGAATTACTCCGCTTTTCGGGGGAACCGTGATCGAGTTACTGACACCGGATGGGCTTGCCCGTGGCGATGCCGGCGAACACCAGATTCGCACGATACCGTCCCAGCTCAAGCTGGGCCATATGGTCGCACGTCTGAATATCGCCTGGAGTAAAACGCCCTATCCCGACCCGACCGGGCTGCTGCTGGAAAGCATGGAGCAAAAGCAGTGGATGGTCGACCACTGCCGCTGGGTGATCATCGATCTGCGTCGCAGCCGCAACCTCTACCGCCCGCCCGCCCGCTACGCCGATCCGGTCTACGAACCCCTGCCGCCCATTCCGGACCAGATCCGGGCCCTCCAGGACAGCCGTATCGGTCCGGACGTGCTGCGGCGCGCCTGGACCGTCCACCATGATCTGTGCGAGCGCACCGCGCAACTGCTGCAGACCTTCCAGGATTCCGCGCGCCTGGACATGGCGGCGGTCGACGCGGTGGTCGGGCAACTGGCCGATGCGCTGAGCGACTGCCTGGCCGGGCTGGTCTGGCTGACCCGGATCAAGGAAGCGCGGAACTACACCGCCCAGCACATCGTCAATACCGCCATCCTCAGCATGGGCCTGGCCTTTGGCATGGGCTGGCGCCGGGATCGCGTCGAGACCGCCGGCCAGGTCGGCCTGCTGCACGACATCGGCAAGGCCCGTCTGGACCACGCATTGCTCGAAAACCCCGGCCCGCTCAGTCCTTCGGAAACCGATGCAGTGCGCCGCCACGTCATCGTCGGCTACGAGCTGCTGCGCACCCATCCGGATATGCCGATGGAAGTTCTCAGCGCGGTGCGCAGCAGCCACGAGCGGCCCGACGGCGGCGGTTATCCCCGGGGACTGAAAGGCAGCGCCATCCCGGTCATGGCGCGCCTGATTGCGGTGGTCGATGCCTATGACGCCATCGCCTCGTTCCGTCCCCAGGGTGCCGCCCGGTCGCACCAGCGCGCGCTCGGTGAACTCTGGCGCGCGCGCGGCAAACAGTTCGAGCCCGCCCTGGTCGAGGCTTTCATCCAGTTCCTGGGCTGGGTGCCGCCGGGAACGCTGGTCCGGCTGGCCGACGAGCAACTGGCGGTGGTGATGAACATGCACTCCGGGGCCAAACAGCGGCCCGTGGTCCGGTCGGTCCGGCGCGTGGAAGGGCAGTTGGTGCTGGGACCGCAACAGGAAGTGGCGGCCCAGTTCGAGGACGACGACGAGGGCCGGATCGGCATTCGCGACATCCTGCCAGATGGCGCCGAAGGCATCGGCATGCGGGCGGTGACCGGCGCCTTGATGCGGCTCTACGAAGCCGGCGAGTCTTCACCTTCCAATCGCCGGGCTGGCCCTGAATTCGACGCCGAGGAACGCACCGCTGTCGGCAGGCCCCGCTGGCGCTTTTCGGGGCTGCGCAGCCTGTTCCGACGCCGGCCGGATCCGCCGTCGACCGCACCGCTGGAATCGGTCGAGCCGGTCGCGGCGCTGCGTCGCAGAATACTGGTGATCGACGATTCGTCGACCGTGCGCGAGACCCTGGGTCGAATCCTCACCCAGGCCGGTCACGAGGTCGAAACCGCCGACAGCGGAGAGCAGGGGCTGGAGCGAGCGCTGGCCCAGGTGCCGGAACTGATCTTTCTTGATATTCTGCTGCCGGGCATCAACGGATTCGCCACCTTGCGACAACTGCGCAAAGAGCCGACCATGGCCGATGTGCCGGTCGTGATGATCAGCGGCAACCTGCAGGCTACCGAGCAGTTCTTTCTCGGCCAGATCGGCGCCGAGGATTTTCTGCCCAAACCGTTCACCGCCGAGGATGTCAGCGACTGCCTCGCCCGGCTGATCGCGTCCGGGCGCCTGAGCAAGTCCGAATCGACCGGCTGAAGCGTCGGCCAAGTGTCCCTGGACCTGATCATTGCCCTGGCCGTGCTGGCCGGGATGCTGCTCCTGTTCGTCAGCAACCGCTGGCGTCTCGACCTGGTCGCGCTCATCGGCCTGCTGGCGCTGGTGCTGACCGGGGTGGTCACCACGACCGAGGCCGTGGCCGGCTTTTCCGATCCGGTGGTGCTGATGATCGCCGGGCTGTTCGTGGTCGGTGCCGGCCTGTTCCGGACCGGGGTGGCCGACGCCCTGGGGCGCCGGGTGGAGGTGCTGGCCGGCGCCAGCCCGACCCGGCTGGTCGCCGTCATCATGCTGGTCACGGCGGTGCTGTCGGGTCTGCTGAGTTCGACCGGCACGGTCGCGGTGATGCTGCCGGTGGTGCTGGCGATCGCCCGGCGGCGCAGGCTCAATCCGTCCCGGCTGCTCATGCCGGTCGCCTACGCGGCGCTGCTGGGCGGCATGCTGACCCTGATCGGCACGCCGCCGAACCTGATCGTCCATGGTCAGCTGGTGCAGTCCGGCCTGGCCGGCTTCGGCTTTTTCGCCTTCACCGCGCCGGGCCTGGTGATGCTGGTGATCGGGATGGCCTACATGCTGCTGCTCGGACGCCTCCTGCTGCCGGATCGCCAGGCCGAGTTCGCGGCCCGCGACGGGACAAATCCCGAGTGGATCGAGCTGTTCGCCCAGTACGGCCTCGATGACCAGCTGCAGCAGCTGCGCGTGCCGCGCGGCTCGCTGCTGGCCGCGGCCGACGTCAGCAGCAGCGAACTGCGCTCGCGCTTTGGCGTGACCGTACTGGCGATCGCCAGTACCACGGCCCGGGGCCGTTTCGTGCGCAAGGCCGAGCCGGGCACCATGATCCGCGACGAGGACGATCTGTACGTGGTCGGCCAGGCCGCGGCCATCGCCGGGGTGGTCGACCGTTTCGGCCTGCGCGTGGTGGCCGAGCGGGCCGAGTTGCCGGCCTCGCTGCTGCTGGTCGACGCCGTGGTTCCGCCGCGCTCGGCGTTCATCGGTCGAACGCTGCGCCAGCTGCGCCTGCACAGCGGGGCGGGCGTGACCGTGCTGGCCCAGCGCACCGCAGGCTCCGAGGAACTGCTGCTGGACCTCGACCGTCCGCTGGCCGCCGGTGATGCCCTTTTGATGACCGGCAGTCCAAAGGCGCTGCGCGAGACCGCGCGCTCGCGCCATGACCTGGTGCTGCTGGAAGACCTGCAGGAAGACGGCAGCGAGCGCGCCCACAAGGCGCCGCTGGCCGTGGCGATCATGCTCGGCATGATGCTGCTCATGACCACAGGCCTGGTCGGCAACGTGATCGCCGTGCTGCTGGCCGCGGTCGCGCTGGTGCTCAGCGGCTGCGTGCGCATCGAAGAGGCCTACCGCAGCATCAACTTCGAGGCCGTGGTGCTGATCGCCGCGATCCTGCCCATGGCCACGGCGCTCGACAAGACCGGCGGGCTGGCGCTGGCCTCCGAGGCGCTGATGGCCTCCAGCGGCCAGTTCGGGCCGCTGGCGGTCATGGCCGTGCTGTTCGTGTTCACCGCCGGCTTGAGCCAGGTGGTGTCGAATACCGCCACCACCGTCCTGGTCGCGCCGGTGGCCCTGCAGGCCGCCATGGCCCTGGAGGTCAGCCCGTACGCGATGCTGATGACGATTGCCATCGCCGCCTCCAGCGCCTTTGCCACCCCGGTGGCCTCGCCGGTCAACACCCTGGTCCTGAGCGCCGGCGGCTATCGCTTCATGGACTTCGTCCGCGTCGGTGTGCCGCTGCAGATCCTCATGCTGCTGGCCACGCTCGGGGTGGTGCCGCTGTTCTTTCCGCTGTAGGGCAGTCGGTCAGTCCTCGAACAGCACCTGGTGCAGGATCTCGTAGATACCGCTGTTGTCGAGGTCGACCGGCAGCAGCTCGCTGCGATAACCATGGGCCTTGGCCACCGTGCTGCCCTGCTGGTCGCCTTCCATCGCCCAGGCGATGCCGAAGACGTGGCGATTGCCGAACTGGTCGGGCTGGCTGACGAACGGTCGGCCGCCGGTGCCGTCCGGGCCGTCGAGCTCGGCCCCGCTGGTGGTTTGCTCCGGCAGCCGGTAGTCGTCTGCCGGTTCGCGCGGCGCCCAGATGCCGGGGCTGCCGGCGTCGCTGTCGGCGCCGACCAGCAGCAGGGTGGGGCGGTCGGGGTTGGCCTCGATAAAGTCCATCGTGATGCCGATGGCCTTGTCGGCGCGAGCCATGGCATCGAGCATGCCGCGGGCGTTGGTGCGGTTGGAAAAATTGTCGGTGCCTTCTTCTTCGGCGACCAGGAAGAACTCGCGGTCGGCATCCGCGCTGAGCACTTCCAGCGCCTTGGCCACCATCTCGTCGAAGCTCGGCTGGTCCGGGTTGTAGGTTTCCAGCCCGCTTTCGGCCAGGCGCTCCTCGCGCAGATCGTTGTAGGTGTCGACGGCGGCGAAGATGCCGATGACCTTGTCGGTGCCCGGGTCGAGCGCCAGCAGGTCTTCGCGGCTGAAGATGACGGTGTAGCCGCGCGAGCGGGCCTCGGCGATCAGGTTGCGGCCGTCGTCGCGAACGCCGCGCTGGCCGTGTTCGCCGACCACGTCGGTCGGCAGCAGAAAGATTTCACCGCCCAGAAAGATCAGGTCGGCGCCGCTTTCCATCACCCCGGCAGCGATCTCGGTGACGTTGCCGCGGCTTTCATTGCTGGTGAGAAAGACCCCCGTGCCGGGCTCGCCGATATGGCCGGAGTTGACCACGCCGACGCGCTTGCCGGCGGCCATGGCTTCGTGCATCAGGCTCATCGGTTCGCCCGACACTGCCACCAGCGGCTGATCGCGGTCGAGTCCGTAAGAATCGTGGTGGACCTTATGGCCGTAGGCGTGCACGGTCGCGCCGGCGTGCGAGGTGGACGACAGCCAGTTCTTCTGGTGCACGCGGTAGGCGGCCAGGCGCTCCATGCGGTCCCAGTTGAGCTGCCCGTCCGGGCCGGCGTAGAGCACGCGGGCGGCGTTCCAGTGGCCCAGGCCGGTGCCGTCGGGGTGGATGAACACGGCATTGGCCGCACCGGCCGACAGGGGCAGAATGGCGGCCAGGCAAAGCAGGGCGGGCAGCAGGCGTTTTCGAGTCATGAACCAGATCCTTGAGGTTTCGTGATTGCAGAAGGTGAAGGTCGAAAAGGGTACACCCGGTTGGTGTCAGGCATGTTGCCGGAATACGTTTTTGAAGTGACACCCGCCCTGACCCGGCGCGGGCGCGGGCGCGGTCACAGGCTGTCGCGGCGCTCCCGGCGCGGCGCCTCCGCCGGGACGTCGACGTCCAGTTCGATCGTTCGTGTCTGCCCGCCGAGCTGGAATTCCAGGACCGCCTTTTGCCCGCGCGGGGTGGCGTTGACCTGCTCGAGAAAGTCCAGCGGGCTGGCGATTTCGCTGGCGTTGACCCGGGTGATGAAAGCGCCGGGCTGAATGCCGCTCAGCGCGGCCAGGCCCGCCGCGGCGCTGACCAGCACCCCGGGACCGTCCGGCAACTCCAGCGCCGCGCGCAGTTCCGGGTCCGGCTCCATCACGGTAATGCCCAGGGCGGTGACCACGTCGTCGCCGCCGCCCAGGCCTTCGAACGGGATATCGGCCCCGGCTTCGAGCACGTCCGGGGCGACGAAGATCGCCGCCCCCGTGCGCACGGCCAGCGCCAGGCCGTCGCTGGGGCGGGAGTCGATCAGCACCGCATCGCCGCCGGCCCGCGAGATCTCCAGCGCGCCGTAATAGGTGCCGTCGCGCAGTTCATCGACGATCACCCGTTCCAGCGTGCCGTCCAGTCCGGCGATCAGGTGCGCGGCCAGATCGTGGGTCATGGGACGCGGCATGTCGATCGCGCGCTGGGCGGCGATGATCGCCCGGGCCTCGTTCGGGCCGATGAAGATGGGCACCACCGAGCCGCTGTCGGGCTCGCGCAGCAGGACCACCGGGGCGCCGGTCATCGGCACCATGCCGACCGAGGCCAGTTCCACCGCGATCAGCTCTTCGGCCGGCACCGCCAGGCGGCGTTCGTCGTCGTTGCCCTGGCCCGGTACCAGCCATGCGGCCAGCGCGATCAGCGATGTCAACAGCAGCAGACGGGCAGTCATGGCGAGCCTCCAGAAGACGATGCACAGACTGCAGGGTAGCGCCATGGCGCCGATGCTGTCGTCAATATCGGCTGTGCCGGCGTGGTGCCGGGCGTTACCATGCCTGCTGTGTCCAAAAGGAGCCGCCGATGGTTGCCGCGACCCTGATCGTGTATCTGCTGGTGTTGCTCGGTATCGGCATCTGGGCCCGCTCGCGGGTTGGAGACAGCGAGGATTTTCACCTGGCCGGCCGTCGCATGGGCCCGTTCATCGCGGCACTGAGTGCGTCGGCCAGCTCGGCCTCGGCCTGGACGCTGCTGGGCGTGAGCGGCGCGGCCTACGTCTGGGGCCTGCAGGCGATCTGGCTGGCCCCGGCGGTGGTGTCGGGGTTTTTCATCAACTGGGTGTTCATCGCCCCGCGACTGCAGCCGGCCAGCCGGGCCAACGGCGCTCTGACCCTGGTCGAGTTCCTGGCCCGGGGCACGCCGGAGCGCGCCGAAGGCCGGCTGCGCGCCGTCGGCGCGGTCATCGTGCTGTTCTGCTTCACCCTGTACGTGGCCTCGCAGTTCCAGGCCGCGGGTACGGCGATCAGCACGGCCACCCCGGTCGGGCCGGTCACGGCGATGCTGATCGGTGCGGCCATCGTTATCGCCTACGTCTTTCTCGGCGGGTTCTGGGCGGCCAGCGTCACCGATGCGGTGCAGGGACTGATGATGCTGGCGGTCGCCATTGTCCTGCCGGTCGCGGCGCTGCTTGCCGTGGGCGGGCCGGGCGCGCTGTGGGCCGGCCTGCAGGCGCTGGACGACCCGGGCCTGCTGCGCCTGGTCGATCAGCCGTCGCTGCTGCTGGCGATGGTGTTCGTGGCCGGCCTGTTCGGCATCGGGCTGGGTTACCCGGGCCAGCCGCACGTGGTCAACCGCTTCATGGCGCTGCGCTCGGCCGACGAGATTCGCGCCGCGCGTCGCATTGCCCTGACCTGGGCGACGCTGATCTATCTGGGCATGGTCTTGCTGGGATTGGCGGGTCGGGTGCTGCTGCCCGACCTGGCCGACGGCGAATCGGTGCTGCTGGTGCTGACGGTGGACCTGCTGCCGGCCGTGCTCGGCGGCCTGATCACCGGCGGGGTGCTGGCGGCGATCATGTCGACGTCGGACTCGCAGCTGCTGGTCGCCGGCAGCGCGGTCAGTCACGATCTGCGCCGCGGCAACATTTCGCTGGCGCTGGATCGCACGGTGATCGTGGTCCTGGGGCTGGCGGCGGTGGCCCTGGCGCTGTTTTTCCCGGCCAGTATCTTCGAGCGCGTGCTGTTTGCCTGGCAGGTGATGGGCAACGGTTTCGGGCCGCTGCTGATCGTGCTGCTGTTTTTCGGCCCCGTCGAGGCCCGCTATCG
>JAWLFD010000311.1:1335-2578 GCA_041685745.1 Wenzhouxiangella sp. | reverse complement strand
CTCGACCACCTCGCCGAGCAGCTCATGCGCCCCTACTTCGAGGAGTGCCGCGCCTGCCTGGACGACGCGGTGGTCGAAGATGCCGACCTGCTCGATGCCGGGATGATCTTCGGCACCGGCTTCGCACCGTTTCGCGGCGGACCGATGCACTATTTGTCCGACCGTGCTGAAACCGAGTCCAGCGAGGAGTCCGCCTGATGTCCGACCAAAGCCTGAGAAAAATCGTCATCGCCGGCGGAGTTCGCATTCCCTTCTGTCGCTCGAACACGCTCTACGCCGACCAGACCAACCAGGACATGCTGACCGCCGCCATCCAGGGCCTTGTCGAACGCTGCGGCCTGGAAGGCAAACAGCTCGACCAGGTCCTGGCCGGTGCGGTCACGACCCATTCAAAGGACTGGAATCTGGCGCGGGAGGCGGTCCTTTCGACTTCGCTGTCGCCGCTGACACCGGCCGTGACCCTGCAGCAAGCCTGTGGAACCAGTCTGCAGGCGGCCCTGCTGGCCGGCAGCCAGATCGCCGCAGGTCAGATCGAGTGCGCCATCGTCGCCGGCACCGACACCACCAGCGACGCGCCGGTGGTCTTCCAGCGGCGTTTCGCCCAGCGCCTGATCCGGCTGTCGAAGGCGCGCACCCTGGGTCAGAAACTCAAGGTCTTCAAGGGATTCGGGTTTTCAGAACTGGCGCCCCAGCCGCCGCGCAACGCCGAACCGCGAACCGGTCTGTCGATGGGCCAGCACTGTGAACGAATGGCGCGCGAATGGCAGATCGAGCGCGCCGAGCAGGACGCCTTGACCGTCGAGAGCCATCGCAAGGCCGCTGCCGCCTGGGAGGCCGGATTCTTCGATGACCTGGTGATTCCGCATCAGGGCGTGGTCCGTGACAACATCATCCGACCGGACACCAGCGTGGAAAAGCTGGCCGGACTCAAACCGGCGTTCGACCGCAAGCAGGGCACGCTGACCGCCGGCAACAGCACGACTTTGTCCGACGGTGCGGCCGCCGTGCTCATCTGCTCCGAGGACTGGGCCCGGGCCAACGACCTGCCGATTCGCGCCTATCTGAGCGCCGGTCGCGCCGCGGCGGTGGATTTCGTCGACAGCGATGAAGGTTTGCTGATGGCACCCACGGTGGCGGTGGCCGAAATGCTGGCCCGGGCCGGCCTGGCACTCAAGGATTTCGACTTCTACGAGATCCACGAAGCCTTCGCCGCCCAGGTCTTGTGCACCCTCAAGGCCTGGGA
>JAWLFD010000311.1:0-1235 GCA_041685745.1 Wenzhouxiangella sp. | reverse complement strand
ACCGCCGATCATCTCGGCAAGTCTTTCGGGCCGGTCTCGGCGATGGCCGACCTTGATCGCTGCCGAACATGGTCGCCCAGGGCCAGCGCCAGGACCAGCCCGGGACCCTGGAAGAGCAGGTCCAGACCGCTCGCCTGCGCCAGCAATATCGCCGGCGGCGCAATCAGCGCCATCGCCGCAAGCCGGTTGCCGATGACGATACCGGCAATCACCGACATTGCCGCGCAGACCAGCCAGGTGATCGGCGGACCGAATCCGGTCGATCGTACGCCATCGATCCACTCCCCAGAGATCATCGAGCCCTGCGGCCAGATGGAAACCCAGGCAATGGCCAATCCGAGGATCAGCAGCGCCGGCATGGTGCCGATCACGCCCTCCATCGCCAGCGAGGGCAGCTGCGACCATTCCATCCGGGGCCTTAGCAGCAACGAATCCAGCACGACCGCGGCCAGGACCAGCGCAGCCACCGTGACCGGGTTCAGCCAGCCGGTATAGAGCAGGCTCACCAGCGCGGCCGCCGGCCAGGCAAGCCCGAGCACGGCCTTGACCTGGCCGAGCAGTCGGCCCGGGCGAGACGATCGCCGAAAGCCCCATGTCGCCGCTACCACCATCGCGACGAGCGCGGCCACCAGCAATCCGGCCCGCAGCAACTCGGCATGACCGGGTGCCGTTCCCGGTGCCAGGATCGCGCAGGCCGCGGCAAAGACCAGCAGACTTGTTCCGGGAGCAAGGAGATCGGCCAGCATGCGGGCCGACGAACCGGTCGCTTCGGGGCGCTGCAGTAGGGCGGCCACGGGCGTCTCCAGCCGCAGGATCAGGCCGGCCGCGCTCAGCAGGGGCAAGGCCGCCAGTTCGGGATACTCGGCCAGGCGGTGGAATTCCAGCATGAGTACCGCACTGTCCAGGCCGGCCTGTCGAAAAGCCCACAACGTGGCCACCGCTGCCACCGCAAACAGCGGCAGCCCGATCAGCGCCAGGACCAGTAGCAGGATGGCCATGAAACCCTTAGCGCGCGTCCGACCGCGGCTGCATGATCGCCACCAGGGTTTGCATGCCCCGGGAGAGAAAACGTGCCGCCATCAGGGCAAAACCGATCGGAAAGGCCACCAGGGCCGGCCAGACCGGCACACTGCCATGACTGCTCGAGCCCAGCGAGAGGTCCAGCAGCAGCAGCTTCCAGCCGGCCCAGGCCAGTCCGAGACAGACCACTCCGGCCATCAGCGCCAGCACGCTGC
>JAWLFD010000310.1:0-2578 GCA_041685745.1 Wenzhouxiangella sp. | reverse complement strand
GTCGCGCGCGTTCCAGCCGCCGTCCAGCCGGCCCCACAAGCCGGCCTTGCGTGCCCTTTCTTCCAGCGCCTTGCGGCCAAGCCGGCGCACGTCGTGCGGGTTCCAGGCTTCGCGCATTCGCGCGCAGTCGAGCAGCATCACCGAAGTGTCGCGATCGTTGATCGACAGGAATCCGGAACCTTCCATCGGGGTGTCGAACAATTCGGCCGGGTCCTTGAGGTAGATCTGGTCGGCATCGTTGTAGATGGCGCGGCCGCTGAAACCGGCGAATTCGGGGATGGCGAAGCGGTAGTTGGTGAACCCCGTGAGCCAGAAGCGTCGCCGGAAACCGGCGAGATCCCGCATCAGGTATATTTCGTAAATCCTTGTTGGATCACGATGTTTTTCAATTGACCAGATGAAGATTCGTTCGGCCCGAAACTGTCCTCTTTCGGTGCCGAGGTAGATTCTGACCGGCGGTTTGCTCGAGGGCCGCACCCCGTTGCGAACGCCCAGGACGATGCGATCGGGGCTGCGGCGGCGCGCCGGCGGCCGGTCGGCATGAAAGGCGGCGGGACGCAGTCCGCGCGCGATTCTCTGGATCAGCAACGGCATGGCTGTTCTCCCTTCAGTTGCAGATCGGCGGGCCGAACGGATGGCGGTGCCAGCGACGCTGATGCCAGGTCCACCATTGCGGATGCTCGACGATGTGCGCTTCCATTACGCTGGCGAGCATTTTAACCTCCTCTTCGATGGGGCGGGTCGGATCCATGGTGATGGGTTCCCCGAGGCGAAATTGCCAGACCGCGCCCACGCCGCCGAGCAGCAGAGGGATCAGGGGTGCGCCGGTTCGGCGCGCCAGTTCCGCCGGCCCCGGCGGCATGTCGAGATCCTTGCCGAGAAAGCGCACCGGTACACCGCCGCTCTTGCTGGCCTGATCCATCAGGATGAAAACGATTCCACCGTTTCTGAGTGAGCGCAGCATGCGCCGGAATCCGGCCGCAGCCGGCAGTGCGGCAATGGCTTTCAGGCCCTGTCTGCGAATGCCTCGGGCGAAGAACTCGGGGCTGATCTTGTTGGATTCCCGGTAGACCACGCTGACCGGATAACCCCTCCGGGCCAGGTGAATGGCCAATGCCACGCCGTTGCCCATGTGCATGCCCAGCAGAACCGCGCCACGGCCTTGCGCGAGAGACCGATCGAGCAGCTGGATTCGTTCGAGTGCGCACGTTCCGGCGACCTGGTCCGGGTTCAGGCCACCGCTGTAGGCGGCGAGGATTTCCAGGATGGCCCGATCGTTGACCCGATAGGCCTGGCGAAGATCGTCCGCCAGCTGCTCCCCGACGGCCCGCTCGGGCATCACCCGGGCCATTTGCTCAAGCAGGCGGCGGCGCCTGTTGCGACCCAGTCGGTAATGGGTCGCGCCGAGCCACTCGCCAATCCGGCGCACCCAGCGCGGGCCGCCCAGGGCCGAGAGTCTGGCAGTGGCCTTGAGCAGGTGGAAGCCGCTTCTTCGCAGCCAGCGGCGCGTCTTCAGCATCCCCGAACGCGGCCCTCCTGCAGCCGGATGACGCTGTCGGCCGCTTCGACCAGCCCCTCGTCGTGGCTGACGGCGAGCATGGTCAGCCTGCCCTTGAGTTGCCTGATCGTCGCGATGACGGCGGCTTCCGACTCATGATCGAGGTTGCTCGTGGCTTCGTCGAGGATCAGCAGCGAGGGACGGTGTATCAGCGCTCTGGCGATGGCCAGGCGCTGGCGCTGGCCCCCGGAAAGCCGGCCACCGCGCTCGCCCAGCAAGGTTTCCATGCCCTCGGGCAAGGTGCGGATGAAGGCCCAGGCATCGGCCATTTTCAGCGCCTGCTCGGCATCTTCAGGTCCGAGGTCCGGATCGCCCAGGGTCAGGTTGCGGATCACGGAATCGTTGATCAGCAGGGGATCCTGGGGTACGTAACCGATCATTCGTCGCCAGCGTCGATGATCGATTTCCTGCAGGTCGATCCCGTCGATCAGGATACGCCCGGTATCCGGGTGCAGGAGGCCGACGACCAGATCGATCAGTGTCGTCTTGCCGGACCCGGAAGCGCCGGTCAGCACGGTCAGCCGACCAGCCTGCAGATCGAGGTCTATGTCGCTGAGCACTTGCGCGGATTCATATCGAAATTCGACCTGCTCGAAGCGGATGGCGTGCTTGAGCGTGGGCGCTCTGAATCCGCGCGGCGGTTCGGCTTCGCGGTTTGCCTCGTCGATGGTGGCGGCCAGCGACCAGTAGGCGCTTTCGCTGATGGCCATGTGCTGCCAGGCGCGCTGGCCCTTGGCAAGGTGGTTGACCGAACGCGCAATCAAAAAGATCATGATCATGACCGTCGCCATCGGCATGTTCATCTGGACCAGGAAAAAGAAGAAGCCGATACCGACCAGGATCGCCAGCATGGGCTCTTGCAGAGCGATCAGCGCAGCCTTGGCGAAGACCTGGTTCTTCAGCGCTCTTTTCAGCTCGCGCGTCTGCTTGGAGAGCATGCTGTCGACATGATCCTCCCGTCCCATGGCCTTGAGCGGCTTGACCGCGCCGAGCTGGTCGGTCATGGCCGACAGCAGCGAC
>JAWLFD010000309.1:0-2579 GCA_041685745.1 Wenzhouxiangella sp. | reverse complement strand
GCAGCAGCCATGAAACTGATTTTGATGGAAAAAGTCTATAACCTGGGTGATCTGGGCGACACCGTGAACGTGCGTCCGGGCTACGGTCGGAATTTTCTCCTGCCGCGCGGCAAGGCGGTTCCCGCCACCCCCGAGAACGTCGAGCATTTCGAGGCCCGTCGCGGCGAGTTGCTGCGCCAGGCCAACGAGAAGCTGGCTGCTGCCGAGGCGCGCCGCGAGGCCCTCGATGTCCTGGACGCGGTCGAGTTTCTGGCAACAGTCAGCCCGGAAGGTCGCCTGTATGGTTCGATCAACCCGCATGAAATCGCCGGCAAACTGACCGAGATGGGGCATGCGGTTGAAAAGTCCGAGGTCGACATGCCCGAAGGCCCGATTCGCCTGCCCGGGGAATATTCGGTCAACCTGATCCTGCATGCCGACGTGCAGACCGAAGTCCGGATCACCGTGATCGGCGAGGAAAGCTGAAGCTCATTCTGCTTCCTGCGTTCTTTCCCCCCGTGGCCCGACGGGTTGCGGGGGTCCCGGCGCCGGCTGGCCATGCCGGGCCGCAGTGCCTATACTGCTTCGGTCCCTTGCACGAGCGTTCGTTGAGCATTTCCTGAGCCATGGTGGCCGAAGTCCGTCTGTCTTCATTGAGCAACGCCAAGGCCCCGCCGCATTCCAATGAGGCGGAGCAGTCCCTGCTGGGTGCGCTGATGCTTTCGGCCAACGCCTGGGACAAGATCGCCGACCAGGTCGATGAAAGCGACTTCTATCGCGAAAACCACCGCCTGATCTTTCGCGCCATGGCCGAGTTGTTCCAGCAGGGTCAGCCGGTCGATGCGGTCACCGTGACCGAATGGTTTCAGCGGCACGGCAAGCTGGACCGGATCGATGCCGGCGCCTACATCACCATGCTGGCCAACGAGACCCCCGGGCCGGCCAACATCATCGGCTATGCGCGCATCGTGCGCGAGAAATCCATCCTGCGCCAGCTGATCGATATTGGTTCGGGGATCGCTGAAGACGCCTTGCAGGGGGGCGGTCGCGACAGCAAGGAACTGCTCGAGGAGGCCGAGCAGCGCATTTATGCGATTGCCGACCGGGGCGCGCACCGTTCGTCAAGCTACGTGACGGTGCAGTCGGTCATGGCCCAGGCCATGGACCTGCTCAACGAGCTTCAGGAAAACGAGGGTGAACTGACCGGCGTTCCGACCGGCTTCGCCGAACTGGATGCGCGCACCGCCGGCCTCCAGCCCACCGACCTGATCATCGTCGCCGCCCGTCCCTCCATGGGCAAGACCACCCTGGCGATGAACATCGCCGAGCGCGCCTCCATTCGCTACAAGGTGCCGGTGGCGATCTTTTCGATGGAAATGTCGGACACCCAGCTGGTCATGCGGCTTTTTTCCTCGCTGGGCCAGATCGGCCAGGACAAGCTGCGTACCGGCAAGCTCGACAACCACGACTGGGTCAACCTGCGTTCGGCCATGACCATGCTCAAGGGCGCGCAGATGTTCATCGACCAGACGCCGTCGCTTTCTCCGATCGATCTGCGCGCCCGCGCTCGCCGCATGAAGCGCGAGCACGACATCGGACTGATCGTGATCGACTACCTGCAGCTGATGAAGGTTGCGGGGAGTTCGGAAAATAGAACAAATGAAATCAGTGAGATATCACGTAGTCTTAAAGCACTTGCTAAGGAGCTGAACGTGCCGGTGGTGGCGCTTTCGCAGCTCAACCGGGCCCTGGAGCAACGGCCCGACAAGCGCCCCAAGATGGCCGATCTGCGCGAGTCCGGTGCCATCGAGCAGGACGCCGATCTGATCCTGTTCATTTATCGCGACGAGGTCTACAACGAGGATTCGCCCGACAAGGGCAAGGCCGAGATCATCATCGGCAAGCACCGCAACGGCGCCACCGGCAGCTTTCCGCTGAGCTTTCAGGGCGAGTTCCTGCGCTTTCGCGATTTCACCTACGACCACTACGGCCAGGACGGCTGAGCCGGCATGGCGCGCAACACCCTGGCCCGCATCGACCCGGACGCGGTCGCCCACAATCTTGCCTTCGCGCGTCGTCAGGCGCCCGCCAGCCGGATGATCGCGGTGGTCAAGGCCGATGCCTACGGCCACCGGCTCGACCTGGTGCTGCCGGCGCTGGCAGCGGCCGACATGCTCGCCGTGGCGACCATCGACGAGGCCCGGGCCATCCGCCGGCTGGGCAATCGCCAGCCCGTGCTGCTGCTCGAGGGCGTGCTGGACCCGTCGGACCTGGCCATCGTCGAAAGCCTGGGGCTGGAGTTGACGCTCCACCATCCGGACCAGATCGGCATGCTGGAGCGACACGGCCGCGCGCCCACGCCCCGGTTGTGGCTGAAGGTGGACTCGGGCATGCATCGACTGGGCGTGGAACCGGCCGCGGTGGCCGAACTCCATGGCCGGCTCAGGGCCTTGCCGGGAGTGGATCAGGTCAACCTGGTCAGCCACTTTGCCAGCGCCGAGAACCCCGATGATCGTCGGGTCCGCGAGCAGGTCGCGTGCTTTGACCAGGCCGTGGCCGGACTGGACGGTGAGCACTGTCTGGCCAACTCGGCGGCCATC
>JAWLFD010000070.1:0-10623 GCA_041685745.1 Wenzhouxiangella sp. | reverse complement strand
AGGGGTGCGCGCACGGCGGTTGCGCTGCCGGCGGCCAGAATCAGCGTTTCCTGACCGGCCGGCCGGGCCTGGAAAGGCCGGGCGATATAGCGCGGCGCAGGCCGGGACGGCTTTGCCGGCATGGCGAAGCTGAACGAGAAGTCTCCGGTGGTCATGGGATGAAACCCTACTGCAAGTCTGACCGGCTGTCGATGCTGCGTCAGTCCGACGCAGCGCGCAGCCGCGCCCAGTAGGCCAGGCGGCGCGCAACCTCGCGCTCGAAGCCGCGCTCCACGGGGCGGTAGTAACGTTCGCGCGGCAGGTCATCGGGAAAATAGTTCTGGCCCGAGAAACCGCTTTCGGTGTCGTGATCGTAGGCATAGCCCCGGCCGTAGCCCAGTTCTTTCATCAGGCGGGTCGGCGCATTGAGAATGTGGGCCGGCGGCATCAGCGAACCGTGTCGCTCGGCGCTTTTCCGCGCCTCCTTCCAGGCCCGGTAGGCGGCGTTGGACTTGGGCGCGGTGGCCAGGTAGATGACCGCCTGCACCAGCGCCAGTTCGCCCTCCGGCGGGCCAAGCAGGTGCCAGGCCTCGCGCGCGGCCAGGGCGTGGCGCAGCGCGTCCGGGTCGGCCAGGCCGATGTCCTCGCTGGCGAAACGGACCATTCGACGGGCGATATAGAGGGGGTCTTCGCCACCGCTGATCATGCGCGCCAGCCAGTACAGCGCGGCATCGGCGTCCGAGCCGCGCAGCGATTTGTGCAGGGCCGAGATCAGGTTGTAGTGACCCTCGCGGTCCTTGTCGTGGGCCGGAGCGCGCCGCTGCACCAGGCGCAGCAGCGCTTCGGGGTCGATGGTTTCGGTCCCGGCTGCAGTGATCTGCTCGACCATGTTGAACAGGTAGCGACCGTCGCCGTCGGCCAGCGTGATCAGCATTTCGCGCGCGTCGGCGGTCAGCGGCAGCGTCTGTCCGAGCGCCTTTTCGGCGCGCTCCAGCAGGGTTTGCAGGGCGCCGGCGTCGAGCCGGCGAAGCACCAGCACGCGCAGGCGCGAAAGCAGTGCGCCGTTGAGTTCGAAGGAGGGGTTTTCCGTGGTCGCGCCGACCAGAACCACGGTGCCGTCTTCGACATAGGGCAGAAAACCGTCCTGCTGGGCGCGGTTGAAGCGGTGGATTTCGTCGACGAACAGCAGCGTGCCCTGTCCAGCCTCGCGCCGCTCGCGCGCACGAGCGAACAGCTTGCGCAGGTCGGCCACGCCGGAAAAGATCGCCGACATGGGCTCGAAGTGGAGCTCGCCGACGCCGGCGAGCAGTCTGGCCAGGGTCGTCTTGCCGCTGCCCGGCGGTCCCCAGAAGACCAGCGATTGCAGGCGGCCGCTGTCGAGCATGCCGCGCAAGGGCCCGTCCTCGCCGAGCAGGTGCTGCTGTCCGACCACCTCCTCGAAATGCCCGGGGCGCAGCCGGTCGGCCAGTGGCCGGGTGGTGCTCATCTTGAATTCATACCAATCTGGTCTTGTTTCGTTGACGCCCTGAACGCATAATATACGGGCGCTGCAACTGGCCCGAACAAACGGATCGAAAAACCCGCGGCGCGAACGAGGAGGCGGCGCTTTTGCCATGCTGAGAATCAGCAAACTGACCGATTACGCCACGGTGCTGCTGGCCGCGCTCGCCCAGCGCGACGAGGTCTGCGTACCCGCAAGCCAGCTCGCCGAAGAAACGCGGCTGGAGTTGCCGACGGCGGCGAAGGTCCTCAAGACGCTGGCCAAGTCGGGGCTGGTGCGTTCGGTGCGCGGGGTCAATGGCGGGTACCAGCTGGTCCATTCGCCGGACCAGACATCGGTTGCTGCCATCGTGCGCGCCATGGAGGGCCCGATCGCGCTGACCGAGTGCAGCCTCGAGCCGGGGCTGTGCGTGCACGAGTCGCAGTGCAACTTGCGCGGCAACTGGCAGCGGATCGGCCAGGCGGTGGAACAGGCGCTGGAGCGCTTGACGCTGCGCGATCTGTACCAGCCGGTCGGCGCTGAATCGGCCACCGCGCCGGTCGCGACATTCAAGATCATGTAAGCCCGAATTTCGGAAGGTCATTTTATGAACCAGACAGCACAGCAAGTCGAGCAGGTCATTCAGCAACGCTACAAGGCCGGCTTCTATACCGACATCGACTCCGACCGGATTCGCGCCGGTCTGGACGAGGAGATCGTCGCCATGATTTCGGCCAAGAAGAACGAGCCGACGTGGCTGCTGGAGTGGCGGCTCAAGGCGTTTCATCACTGGCAGACCATGGTGGGACCGAACTGGGCGCACCTGAATCTGCCGCCGATCGACTTCCAGAAGATTCATTACTACGCCGCGCCGAAGCAGAAGGACCGGCCGAAAAGCCTGGACGAGGTCGATCCGAAACTGCTCGAGACCTTCGACAAGCTGGGCGTACCGCTGCACGAGCGCGCCCGCCTGGCCGGCGTGGCGGTCGACGCCGTGTTCGACTCGGTCTCGGTCGGCACGACCTTCCAGAAGGAGCTCAAGGAAGCCGGCGTCATCTTCTGCAGTTTCTCCGAGGCGGTCCAGGACCATCCGGACCTGGTGCGCGAGTACCTGGGATCGGTCGTGCCCTACACCGACAACTACTTTGCCGCCCTCAACTCCGCGGTCTTCTCCGACGGTTCCTTCGTCTACATCCCGAAAGACACGCGCTGCCCGATGGAGCTGTCGACCTACTTCCGCATCAACGCGCGCGATACCGGTCAGTTCGAGCGCACCCTGATCGTGGCCGAGCCGGGCAGCCACGTCAGCTACCTGGAAGGCTGTACTGCGCCGATGCGCGACGAGAATCAGCTGCACGCCGCGGTCGTCGAGCTGGTCGCGCTGGAAAAGTCGCAGATCAAGTACTCGACGGTCCAGAACTGGTATCCGGGCGACGAGAACGGCAAGGGCGGCATCTACAATTTCGTCACCAAGCGCGGCGACTGCCGCGAGGACGATGCGCGCATTTCCTGGACCCAGGTCGAGACCGGCTCGGCGATCACCTGGAAGTATCCGTCGTGCATCCTGCGCGGGGATCGCTCGGCCGGCGAGTTCTACTCGGTCGCCCTGACCCACAATCATCAGCAGGCCGATACCGGCACCAAGATGATCCACCTGGGCAAAAACACCACCTCCAAGGTCATCTCCAAGGGCATCTCGGCGGGCAAGAGCAACAACAGCTACCGCGGCCTGGTGCGCATGGCCAGGCGGGCCGACAACGCCCGCAATTACACCCAGTGCGACAGCTTGCTGATCGGCAAGACCTGCGGGGCGCATACCTTTCCCTACATCGAGTCGGCCAACGCCACGGCCAAGATCGAGCACGAGGCGACCACCTCGCGGATCGGCGAAGACCAGCTGTTCTACTGTCGGTCGCGCGGGCTGGGGGAAGAAGATGCCGTGGCGATGATCGTCGACGGCTTCTGCAAGGAAGTGTTCAAGGAGCTGCCGATGGAGTTTGCCGTCGAGGCCAAGGCGCTGCTGGAAATCTCGCTCGAAGGAGCGGTGGGTTAAGGACATGAAACCGCAGATGAACGCCGATGAACGCGGATTTGAGTCCGCGGGCACGGCTGCTGACTCTGCGGTGTTGGCACTGCGGCGCGAACGGCTGCCGTTAGAGAACTTTATCTGCGTTAATCCGCGTTCATCTGTGGTTGAATTAAAAAATGTTGAAAATCAGTAATCTGCACGTCGCCATCGACGACAAGGAAATCCTCAAGGGCGTCGACCTGGAGATCGGGCCGGGCGAGCTGCACGCCATCATGGGCCCGAACGGGTCGGGCAAGTCCACCCTGGGCTACGCGCTGGCCGGCCGCGAGGGCTACGAGATCACCGCCGGATCGGTCGAATTCGAAGGCGAAGACCTGGCCGAAATGGAGCCCGAAGAGCGCGCCGCCGCCGGCCTGTTCCTGGCGTTTCAGTACCCGGTCGAGATTCCGGGGGTCAACAATGCCTACTTTCTGCGCGCCGCACTCAACGCCCAGCGCAAGGCGCGCGGCGAGGAAGAAATCGATTCCATGAACTTTCTCAAGACCGTGCGCGAGTCGCTCAAGAGCCTGAAAATGGACGAGGCGCTGCTCAAGCGCGCGGTCAACGAAGGCTTCTCGGGCGGCGAGAAGAAACGCAACGAGATCGTGCAGATGGCGGTGCTGCAGCCGAAGCTGGCGGTCCTCGACGAGACCGACTCCGGCCTCGACATCGACGCGCTCAAGCTCGTGGCCGAGGGCATCAACGCCCAGCGCGACGGCAAGCGCTCGTTTCTGGTCATCACGCATTACCAGCGCCTGCTGGACTATCTCACGCCCGACCGCGTTCACGTCCTGGCCGAGGGCCGGATCGTCGAGAGCGGCGGCGAGGAACTGGCCGAGCGCCTCGAGGCCGAAGGCTACGCGTTCCTGGAAGCAGGCAGCGAGGCCTGATCATGGTTGCCCTGCTCGAACGACTGGCCCCGGAATCGACCCTGGCCGATGATCGCTACGCCGACATCCGGCGTCGCGCCCACCAGCGCCTGATGCAGCACGGTTTTCCCGACCTCAAGACCGAGGCCTGGAAGTACACCTCGCTGAGGCTGCTGGAAAAGCGGGAACTGATGCCCGATGCCGGCGCCGCCGCGGTCGAGCCTGCGGCGCTGCCGTTTGCCGCCGACGTCATCCGCTTCGACGCCGGCCTGGTCGGCCAGGCGCCGGTCGATCTGCCCGCCGGCGTGCGGCTGGAGCCGATCGATCCGGGCGAGCTGGTCAACATCGACTACGGTGACCGCGCCGGGGCGATGGCCTGGCTCAACCTGGCCCGCTTCGAGCAGGCCTGGAAGCTGGTGATCGAGTCGGTGCTCGAACGCCCGCTGGTGCTGGCCATGACCCTCCCGGAAGGATTTGCCTCCAGCGTCCATCCGCGCCTGAAGATCGAGGTCGCGACCGGGGCCGAGGCGGTCCTGATCGAGCAGCAGCGCGATCACGGCGCGGGGCTGGTCAATATCGTCGAAGATATCGAACTCCAGCGCGGTGCCCGGCTGCGGCACGTCATCAGTCGCCGCAACGCGGACTCGGTGTGGGTGCAGCGCACGCGCGTTTCGGTGGCGGCCGACGCCGACTATCGCTGTTGCGCGCTGGAGCTGGGGGGGCGTCTGGTCCGCCAGGATCTCGCCGTGCACCTGCTCGAAGCCGGTGCGAACGGTGAAATCGACGGCGTGGCCTATGTCGACACGCGCCAGCACGTGGACTGGCACACAGCCATCGACCACGAAGTCGGTCCCAGCAACAGCCGGGAATCCTTCCGCATCCTGGCCGACGGCAGCGGCGTGGGTGTGTTCAACGGCCGCATCCACATCCAGCGCGGCGCCGACGACAGCCACTCCGACCTCAACACCGCCAACCTGCTGCTGAGCGAGAACGCGCGCATCAACATCAAGCCGGAGCTGGAAATTTACGCCGAGGAGGTCACTGCAAGCCACGGTGCGACGATCGGCCAGCTGGAAGATTCAGCCCTGTTCTACCTGCGCTCGCGCGGTCTGCCGGTCGACCAGGCCATGGCCCTGCTGAAGTTCGGTTTTGCCGCAGCGCCGCTGGAGCAGGCCGAGCCCGAAGCGGTCCGCGCCTGGTTGAATCAGGACCTCCACTCGGTCCTGTGATGAGCCCGGCCACGCCCATGGACGTTGTCCGCTCCGGCACGCGCGACCCGCTCGACGTGCTGCGGCTGCGCGAGCAGTTCCCCGTGCTCGCGCGCCAGGTGCACGGCAAGCCGCTGGTCTATTTCGACAACGCCGCCACGGTGCAGCGCCCGCTGGCCGTGATCGAGGCCATGGACGGTTTCTACCGGCGCTACAACGCCAACGTGCACCGCGGCGTGCACCAGCTTTCCGTGGAAGCTTCGGAAGCCTTCGAGCAATCGCGCGAAGACCTGCGGCGTTTTCTAAACGCCTCGTCCGAGCGCGAGATCGTCTTCACCCGCGGCACCACCGAGGCGATCAACCTGGTCGCCAACAGCTACCTGGGCCCGCGTCTGAAGCCGGGTGACGAAATCCTGATCACCCACATGGAGCATCACGCCAACATCGTGCCCTGGCAGATGCTGTGCGAGCGCACCGGTGCGGTGCTCAAGGTGGCCCCCATCAACCGGCGCGGCGAGCTGATGCTCGACGCCATGGCCGAGCTGATCAGCGAGCGGACGAAATTGATCGGCGTGGTCCACGTCTCCAACGCGCTCGGCACGGTCAACCCGGTGGCCGAGGTCTGTGCGCTGGCCGGCAAGCACGGCGTGCCCGTGCTGGTCGACGGCGCCCAGGCCACCCCGCACGAAAAGGTCGACGTGCAGGCCCTGGGTTGCGACTTCTACTGCCTGTCGGCGCACAAGATGTACGGCCCGACCGGCATCGGCGCGCTGTGGGCGCGCGAAGCGCTGCTCGAAGACATGCCGCCCTGGCAGGGCGGGGGCGAGATGATCCGCTGGGTCAGCTTCGAGGGCACCACCTACAACGACATCCCGCACCGCTTCGAGGCCGGCACACCCAACATCTCCGGCGCGATCGGCTTGGGCGCGGCCATCCGCTGGCTGGAACAGACCGGGGTCGAGCGCATCAAGGACCACGAGCAGCGCCTGCTGGACCTGGCGACCGAGAAGATGTCGCAGGTCGAGGGTCTGACCATCATCGGCCAGGCGGCCGACAAGGGCCCGGTGATCTCGTTCATCCTGGAGGGCGTGCACCCCAACGATCTGGGCACCATCATCGACCACCACGGGGTGGCCCTGCGCACCGGTCACCACTGCGCCATGCCGGCGATGCAGTTCTTCGACGTGCCGGCCACCGCGCGGGTGTCGTTTGCCGCCTACAACCTGCACTCCGAGATCGACGTCTTTCTCAACGGCCTTGAGCAGGCCCGGCAGATGCTGGCCTGAAACGCTTGCGGGCGTAGAATGTCGAGCCATGGCGCTAGCCCGGCTCTACCAGCAGGTCATCCTCGACCACAATCGCTCGCCCCGGCACTTCGGTCGCCTGGCTGACGTCACCCACTCGGCCCGCGGCCTGGACGGACTGTGCGGTGACGACATTCTGGTCGAGTTGCAGGTGGCCGATGGTCGGATCAAAGCGGCGATGTTTTCCGGCACCGCCTGCGCCGTCACAACCGCCAGCGCGTCCATGCTGATGGACTGGCTTGAAGGACGCGGCCTCGGCGAGATCGAAGCCGCCGTCGCGCGTTTCGAAAGCTTGCTGGCCGATCCTGAACTGCCCGATGCGCCGGACCTGGGCGCGATCAACCATCTGCGTGCGGTCGCCGCCTTCCCGGCACGGGTCCGCAATGCCCTGCTGCCTTGGCAAACGGTGGTCAGGGCGCTGTCGGGCAGCGCCTGAGCGGGGAAGGGCATGCCGCCGGGTCGGCTCAGGCGGTGTTGCTTGCCTGGGGCGGTTCCTCGACGGTGGGGTTGCCCTGGTTCGCGTCCCACTCGCGAGCCTTCCGCCCGAATTCCCCGAATTTTTTCGACACGCCTTCGAGCTTGGCCTCCCACTCCGCGTTGGGCTGCTGGCCTTCGGTGACCTTGAAGAACACCTGCATCAGCGCGGTCATGCCGATCGGCTCGATCACCGACTGCTTCACGCCCCAGGCGAACACCAGGGCAAAGATCAGGGTCAGCGGTCCGGCCACCGCCGGGATCACCGAGACCAGGGCCAGAATGGGTCCGAGGATGACCAGAAACACCAGGAAGGTCAGGCCCCAGATGATGAAGGCGAGGAAGAAGGCGTTCTTGAGAAAGGCCTTGTAGTTCTGGGCATAGAGCACCAGCGCCGTGCGGCTGGCCTCCCAGGGATTTTCGGCGCGGGTGCGCAGGTTGTACGACAGGATCACTTCGTCGAGATAGGTCAGCGACAGGTTGACGATGGTGTTGATGAAGCCGACGATGCTCTTCAGGCCCGGAATGGGAATGAACGCCGTGACCGTGAAGAACAGCCGGTTGAAGGCTTTGAGCACGCCCTTGATCAGCTGGTCGATGCCGAACAGGATCGAGGACTGGGCGAAACGCTCGCGAACGATCTGCTGGGCATGGTCGATCTGGCCGCGACCCTGCGGGAGCTCCTTGCCCTCCATCAGCTCGACCAGCACCGCGATGTGGCCGGCCTTGACCATGTAGAGCAAGTATTCGCGCAGCATGTAGGCGATCGCCGACATGATCCCGAAACCGACCAGCCCGCCGAAGAAGCTGAAGCCGCCGGGTTCGCCGCCGATCATGCCGATACCGTAGCCCACGCCGGCGCCGACCCCGGTCAGGACGATGTAGGAGAAGGTGATGGCGAAGTAGATCAAAAAGCGGAAGACCAGAAAGGGCATGGTCTTGCCCATCAGGCTGAGAATCTCTCCAATCTTGAAATCCATGATCGAATGTCCCTTTGTCGTTCGGCGTCTCCAGTCTACTTCTACGGATTCGATCGGCAAATCCTGCCAGCGATCCTGCTCAAAGATGGCGGATGTCGACGAAAGCGCCGGATGGCTGGTTGTTTCTCAGATCATCGAGCAGGTCGAGAATGTTCTCGGCGGCCTGGCGGGCATCGGGCATGTGCTCGGTGCCGCGCGCATCCTTGAGTTTCTGCACCGACGGGAACTCGGCGCTGTCGACTTCCCCGCACAGGTAGTCCTGCATGGCGGTGTCGACCAGGCCCGGGGCCAGGGCCGACAGGTGGGTGTCGGGCATTTCGTGGGCGTAGAGCTCGATGAGGTTGTTCAGCGCGGCCTTGGACAGGGAGTAGCCGCCCCAGCCGTAGTTCATGTTGACTGCCGCACCGGAGGAGATGGCGACCACCTGGTCGACCGGAATCTGGCGCTCGATCAGCCAGTCCAGGATCAGCTTGTTGGCCCAGACGTTGACCCGCATCTGGTGCTCCAGATCGTGCACGTCGGTCTGGTGGATGTCCTGGATGCGTCCCAGCAGGCCGGCGTTGAGGATGACCAGGTCCAGGCGCAGGCAGTCCGACAGCAGCCGATCCAGGCCCTCGGTCAGGGTGGACAGCTGGCCGACGTCCTGCTGGCGGTCTCGGATCACGTCGTCGAAGCGGGGCTTGAGCGGGCAGCCTCGGCGGCTCAGGCCCCAGACGATGGCTTGGCGGTCCATCAGGGCCTCGGTCAGGCCCAGTCCCAGGCCGCTGCTGTTGCCTGTGATCAGTACGTTCATGCGCTTACTTTACCTCCCCGATGGTGCGTTCGAAAAGGTCGAGGATACGTCGATACTGGTCAAGCCAGCTTGACGGACGCCGGAATCCGTGGCCTTCCAGCGGATAGGCGGCCAGTTCCCAGCGCGCCTTTTCCAGGTCGATCAAGCGCTGTGACAGTCGGGCGACGTCCTGGTAGAAGACATTGTCGTCGAGCATCCCGTGGGTCATGAGCAGGTGGCCTTGCAGCCCTTCGGCGAACTCGATCGGCGAGGATCGTGCGTACGCCTCCGGATCGACATCCGGCGTGTTCAGGATGTTCGACGTGTAGGGATGACTGTAGTGGGCCCAGTCGGTGACCGGGCGCAGGGCGGCACCGGCGGCAAAGACTTCGGGTGCGTTGAACAGCGCCATGAAGGTCATGAAGCCGCCGTAGGATCCGCCGTAGAGACCGACCCGCGCTGGGTTCGCCCCATGCTGAGCGACCACCCAGTTGACCCCATCGATCAGGTCTTCCAGTTCCGGCGTGCCCATCTGCCGGTAAATGGCGGTGCGCCAGTCGCGTCCGTAGCCGCGGCTGGCGCGGAAGTCCATGTCGAGCACGTGATAGCCGCGTTCGGTCAGCAGGTTGTGAAACATCTGCTCGCGGAAATACACCGGGTAGCGGTGATGAACATTCTGCAGGTAGCCGGCGCCGTGCACGAACAGGATCAGCGGATGGCCGCCGTCGGGTGCTTTGGTTCGGGCCGGGTAGAACTTCGACCAGATCGGTCCGGCGCCGTGGCTGGATTCGATGCCGACGATCTCCGGTCGCTGCCAGTCGATGGCCCGGAACACATCGCTGCGGGTGTCGGTGAGCACCTCGATCGGGCCGCCGTCCGCGACCACCAGTCCGACCTGGGCCGGCAGGTAGGCGCCGGAAAATCGCACCAGAATCCGGTCATGGCCGGGCAGGACGGTGAAATCCTCGACGGCACGGTTCTCGGTCAGCCGAACCAGCTCGTCCTCGTCCAGGTCGAGCCGGTACAGGTCATATTCGGTCGGATGGGAGCGGTTCGACAGCAGCCAGACCTGCTCGCCGTTCAGGTCGGGTGACGGGTCCATGACCTCGAAGCGGCCGGCGGTGTGGGCTCGGGCCCGGCCGCGATCGGCATCCACGCTGTAGAAATGGGCAAAGCCGCTTTCCTCGGACAAAAACCAGATCCGGTTGCTGGCGCCCAGCCAGCCGAAATCATTGAAGCGCCAGTTGATCCAGGCCGGGTCGTGAAGCCGGTGGCGAGGATTGAGTGCCGAGGAGTCCGGATCGAGGCTGACGATCCAGCGGTCCTTGTTGTCGTTGGCCCGGATCATCACCGCTGCCCGGTCGCCGGCCGGTTGCCAGGCCATGCCCATGATGCTGACGGCGCGATGCTCGCCGGCGGCCAGCGGGTCGATGTCCCGGGCCTGCTTGAGTTCGGCCAGGGGGTCGTCCTGGATGCCCGGCAGGCTCGA
>JAWLFD010000069.1:0-10626 GCA_041685745.1 Wenzhouxiangella sp. | reverse complement strand
GGGTGGTGCTGGTCGGGACGACCCATCCGGGCAACATCGGCTCGACCGCGCGGGCGATGAAGGTCATGGGTCTGTCGCGCCTGGTGCTGGTCGATCCGCGCACATTCCCTTCCGGCGAGGCCACCGCCCTGGCCTCGAACGCCGACGATGTGCTGGCCGCGGCCACGGTGGTCGATTCATTCACCGACGCCATCGCCGGCTGCGGCCTCGTGCTCGGCTGCTCGGGCCGCCCGCGCGCGCTTCCGATGCCGACGCTGGATGCGCGCGCCGCCGCGGCCAGGGCGCTGGCCGAAGCCGGTGGTCACGAGGTGGCGGTGGTATTCGGGCGCGAGAAGACCGGGCTGCACGACGTCGAAATCCGCGCCTGCCACTACCTGGTCTCGATCCCGACCAGCCCGACCTACGACTCGCTCAACCTGGCCCAGGCGGTGCAGGTGGTCTGCTACGAGATCCGCCAGGCGATGCTCGGCGATCTGCCTGGCGAGATCGTCCCACCTGACTGGACGCCCGAGCCGCCCGAGCGCCTGGAGGTGTTCTTCCAGCGCCTCGAGCAGGCCCTGCTGGAAATCCGGTTCCTCAATCCGGCCCAGCCCAAGCGCCTGATGCAGCGCCTGCGCAGGCTTTATCTGCGCGCTCGGCCGGACGAGAACGAGCTCAATATCTTGAACGGCATCGTGTCGGCCACCCTGGAGACCGCCCGTGGCGAGCGCAAGCCAAAAGGTTGAGGACACGTCCCAGGAAGAGCGCTTCCGGCGCATCTGGGAGGTCGTCGAAGGCATCCCCGAAGGCTGCGTGCTCAACTACGGCGAGGTCGCGCGCCTGGCCGGCCTGCCCGGTCGGGCGCGACTGGTCGGTCGGGCGCTGGCCCGGGCGCCGAAGAAGCGCGCCTTGCCCTGGCACCGCGTGGTCAACGCGCAAGGCAGGATCAGCTTTGCGGCCGACAGCGTTCGCGGACAGCGGCAGCGCCGGCTGCTGGAAGATGAGGGGGTGGCGTTCGACGGCGAGGTCATCGACCTGGAGCGATTCAGCCCGGAGCGCGCCATCGATCGGCTGCTCTGGGGGCCTTGAGCCGTTTTTCGACCGGCTCAGCAGTCGTCCTCGCCCAGCTCGATCGAGGTGCGGAGCAGGCGAATGTCGAGTTCCGGATCGCCGTCCTTGATCTGGAGGATGCGCAGCGGCAGCCACTGAAAATTGGCCGCGTGCCAGGAGTCGTAGTTGCGGCTGGAGCCTTCGCGCCGGAAGCGCTGCATGCGGATGGCGTCGAAGCAGCCGGCGGGGATATCGACCGGCTCATGACCGAGGTAGAAAAAGTACTGATCCTCGATTTCGTCGCGCTCGATCACCCGGAACTTCAGGTCCTGCCCGCGATTGGCCGGATCGTGCAACGCCACGGCCAGCTGCAGGCGCAGGGTCAGGGAGTCGAGAAGATCCTCCTCCAGCTCGAGCTCCAGCTCGCCTTCATGGGTCTGGGTGGCGGTCGTGCCGCGCTGCCAGTCGATTTCGTGCTGCCAGTAGCGGGTCCGCATCGGCGCGCGCGCGACCTGGCGATAGGTCAGCGGCACCACGTGCGCGTCGCGCCAGACGAACTGCGCTGATTCCTCGGCCGAGACCCGCAGCAGTTTGGCCAGCCGGGAGGTGGCGACGGTTTCGGTCGCGTAGCGCCAGATGCCGTCGTCGTCCCGGGCGAGGCTGACGTGGACCTCGCCGATCTTGTCGCCGCGACGCAGAACCTCATAGACCGCATCGTGGGCCGGCAGCGGCGCGTTGCCGGCCTCGGCTTCAGTCGCCAGCGAGCTGGTCGAGCAGCCGACCGTCGTCAGAAAGATCGCGGCCCAGTACAAGAGGCCCGGAAAGCGTTTTGCCCTGCATGAATATTGAGTCATCGCGCGCTTCGACCGGATAGCGCAGCAATAGTGCCATGGTTGCCGGAAACAGGCGGTGTTCCAGCGGCAGCAGGCGCTCGGCCAGGCTCTCGGCCGTATCACCAGGCTCGACCTGCAGGCGCACCTGGCTGATGACCGGCCCGCCGTCGAGCTCCGGGGTGACGAAGTGGACGCTGGCGCCGTGCTCGGCCTCGCCGGCATCGAGCACCCGCTGGTGGGTGTGCAGGCCGCGATGCCGCGGCAGCAGGGACGGGTGGATATTGACCATGCGGCCGGCGTGGGCTTCGACGAAGCTCGCGCTCAGCACCCGCATGAACCCGGCCAGCACGATCCAGCGGGCGTCGCTTGCGGCGATGGCGTCGGCCAGGGCCTGCTCGAAGGCGCTCCGGTCCCGGTGGTGATCGCGCGCAACCGGGAACGTCTCGATGCCGTCGCGGCGGGCCAGGTCCAGCCCCGCCGCATCCGGGCGATCGCTGACGACGGCGGCGATTTCGCCATCCAGCCGGCCGTCGGTCCGGGCCTGCTGCAGGGCGCGGTAGTTGCTGCCGCGGCCCGACAGCAGCACGACCATGCGCTGTGCGGCATCCTGGTTCATGCGGTGAAAATCACCCGTTCCTGGTCGTCGCAGCGGCGGACCCGCCCGATGACGGGAGCCGGTTCGCCCAGCAGTTCGCCGACGCGCGCCGCCTCGCTTTTGGGGCAGACCAGGACGAAGCCGATACCCAGATTGAAGGTGCGGCGCATCTCGGCCGGCTCGATGTTGCCCGCGCGGGCCAGCCAGTCGAAGACGGCCGGCGTCGACCAGCTGCCGGGTTCGATTTCGATGCCCAAACCGTCGGGCACGACGCGGATGATGTTATCGGTCAGTCCCCCGCCGGTGATGTGGGCCATGCCGCGCAGGTCGACCTGGCCGGCCAGGCGCCGGACGGCATCGACGTAGATGCGCGTGGGCGCCAGCAGCGCTTCGCCCAGGGTGGTGCCTTCGAATGGTGCATCGAGACTTGCCTTGCTGCGTTCCAGCACGCGCCGGATCAGCGAGTAGCCGTTGCTGTGCGGCCCGCTGGAGGCCAGGCCGACGAGCACGCAGTCCTCATCGATGGAACGGCCGTCGATCAGCCGATCGCGCTCGACGGCACCGACGGCGAAACCGGCCAGGTCGTATTCTCCGGCACCGTACATGCCCGGCATTTCGGCGGTCTCGCCGCCGATCAGGGCGCAGCCGGCACGGCGGCAGCCCTCGGCCACGCCGGTGATGACCGCCGCTGCGGCTTCCACCTCGAGCTTGCCGCAGGCGAAGTAGTCGAGAAAGAACAGCGGCTCGGCCCCGCACACCAGGATATCGTTGACGCACATGGCGACCAGGTCGATGCCGATGGTGTCGTGCTGTCCGGTCTGGCGGGCCAGCAGCAGCTTGGTGCCGACGCCGTCGGTGCCCGAGACCAGGACCGGATCGCGATAGCGCTGGCCCAGATGAAACAGGCCGCCGAAGCCACCCAGTCCGGTCAGCACCTCGACCCGACGGGTGGCGGCCACCAGCGGCTTGATGCGTTCGACCAGGGCATTGCCGGCATCGATATCGACGCCGGAATCGCGATAGCTCAAGGAGTGATTGTCGTCGTCGCTCACGAAGCGTTCCTGCGGGATTGTGACCGCCTTGTATTGTGACCCATGGCCGGGGTCGGAGTATGGGCCCTGTGGTATCTTTCCTCGATCTATGTCGACGCTCCGATTCGTTGTGAAAGTGCTGGTTGTGCTGGTTGTGCTCGTCGCGACCGGCGAGGCTGGAGCACGCGATCTCTACACTGGCGAGAGCCCGCTGGAGGATGCGCCCTCGACTGAACTCGATCCGCTGGCGCGGGCGCTGGAGCAGGTGCTGACCCGGCTCAGCGGCGTGACCGATGAATCGCTGGTCGAGCGGTTGGGCCTGAGCACAGCCGAGCTTGATCTGATGGTCCTCAGTCAACAGCGGGTGCGGCGCGAGCGGCTGGCGCCGGACGGGGCGTCCACGGTCGAGGAAGTGCGGCTGCAGGTGGACTTCGACCCCGGCGCGGTCGATGCGCTGCTGGCCGAGCAGGCGCTGCCTCGTCTGGGTCGTGCGCGGCCGTCCATCCTGCTGTGGCTGGCCCTGGAAGACGAGCAGGGCGTGCGTCTGGAGGCCGACGCCGTGCTGGAGCAGACCATTGCCCGCCAGGCCCGGCGGCTGGGCCTTGACGTGCTTCGTCCGCTGGGCGACCTGCAGGATCTGTCCGAGGTCGAGCCGATCGACATTCGTGGCGGTTTCATTGAAGCCGCCGAGCCGGCCGCCGCGCGCTACGGCGCCGGGATGATCGCGATGCTGGATCTGCGCCAGGTCGGTCCGGAGTGGAGGGGTCGCTGGTTCTGGCGTCTGGAAGGACTGGATGCCGGTCTGCAGGCGCGTGCCGAGCTGCCGGAAGCGGTCGTGGCGCAGGGCCTGGAAGCCCTGCTCGGCGCCCTGGTCGACCGCTTCGGGCGGGTCGCTGGGGCCGACGACGGCGGGGTTCTTCGACTGGTGGTCGAAGGAATAGAGGACGAGATCCAGTACGCGGAAGTGCTGCGCCACCTGACCTCGCTGGGCCAGGTGGAGGACGTGCAGGTGGTGGCTGCACGCGGCCGCAGCGTCGACTTCGAGCTGGATCTGACCAGCGCCGGGCTGGAGGATGCCTTGATGATCGGCGGCGTGCTGGACGTGGTCGAACGTAACCGCGACGGGTCGCTGCGGGTGCGCCTGAAGCGGTGAACCTGAACTGGTTGCCCAACGCGCTGACCGTCGGTCGAATCCTGGCGGTGCCGCCGCTGGTGTTTCTGCTGCTGACCGATGCCTACGCGGCAGCCCTTGCGGTTGCGGTGTTTGCCGGCCTGTCGGATCTGCTCGACGGCTGGCTGGCGCGCAGATTCGGCTGGCAGTCGCGCTTTGGCAGCCTGGCCGATCCGGCCGCCGACAAGCTCTTGATGACGGCCAGCTATCTGACGCTTGCGTGGATGGGCTACCTGCCCTGGTGGCTGGTGACGCTGGTGATCTTTCGCGACCTGGTGATCGTCCTCGGTGGCTGGGTCTACCACCGTTTCTTCGAGACGCTGGAAGCCGAGCCCACCCAGCTGTCGCGCTTCAATACCTTCTGTCAGGTCTTTTTGATGTGGTACGTGCTTATCTATCTGGCCGGATTTCCGCTGCCGCCGAACGGGCAGGTGGGCCTGGAGTGGATGGTCGCGGTGCTGGTCGCCGCCACGCTGGCGCAGTACGTCTGGCTGTGGAGCCTGAAGGCTGCCGCGGTCAGTCGCCGTCGCCGGGCAGGGGGGTCGAAGTGATGATCGAACCAGGGGCAAAAGCCGGCCGCGCATGACAACCGCCCAGATTCCGCTCGCCCTGAAGCCGCCGCGCCGGCCCGGTTTCGACAATTTCGTCGCCGGCCCCAACGCGGCCGTCGTTGACACCCTGTCGGCCGGACTGGAGAGCGGGCAGTGGTATTTTCTCGCCGGGCCGGCCGGCAGTGGCCGCAGCCACCTGCTCTCGGCCGCGTTCGCCGGCCTGGTCCGGCGCGGCCTGGACGCAAAGTTCATGGCCCTGGGGGCGAGGTCTCACTGGCCGCTGCTGGACCAGACCGACGGCGAGTTCGTGCTGCTTGACGACATCGACGTCCTGGCCGGCGACAAGGCAGGTGAGCGGCTGTTGTTCAACGCGCTCAACCGCTGGCGCGAACAGCGCGCCGCCGTGGTCATGAGCGGCGCCGGGCGTTCCGGCTTCGAGCTGCCCGACCTGGTTTCCCGCCTGGGCCAGGCCGTGCGTCTGACGCTCAAGCCGCTCGACCAGGCCGATCTGCTCACCCTGGTCCGGCGCCTGGGCACCGAGCACGAGGTGGTGTTGGGGCGCGGGGCGGCCGACTACCTCGTCAGCCGCGGCCCGCGCAGCCCGGCCGGCCTGGCCCGACTGTTCGAGCAGCTCGTGGCGCGCGCCCTGAGCGAGCGCCGGACGCTGTCGGTTCCCTTGATCCGGGAGCAGCTCAAGCGCTGATCAATAGCTGTCCTGGTGTACCCCGCGCATCGCCCGGCCGGACGGATCGGCCATGGTGGCGAACGCCTCGTCCCAGGCCAGGGCTTCGGGCGTGGAGCAGGCGATCGACGGGCCGGCGGGGACGGTGGCTGCGGCGGCCGACGAGGGGAAGTGGCGCTCGAAGATGCGCCGGTAGAAATACTGCTCCTTGGTCAGCGGCGGGTTGAGCGGGAAGCGCTGGGCGGCCTCGGCAAGCTCGCGGTCGCTGACCTGGGCTTCGGCATGGCTTTTCAGGGCATCGATCCAGCCGTAGCCCACGCCGTCGGAGAACTGCTCCTTCTGCCGCCAGAGAATCTCGTCGGGCAGCAGTCCCACACCGGCCTGGCGCAGAATGCCTTTTTCGGGTTTGCCGGGCCCGGCCCTCTTGGCGGCCGGGTCCATGCGCATCGCGGTTTCGAGAAATTCCAGATCGAGGAACGGCACGCGCGCTTCCACGCCCCAGGCGGCCATGGACTTGTTGGCCCGCAGGCAGTCATACAGATGCAGCTTGTCGAGCTTGCGCACGGTTTCTTCGTGGAAGGCGCGCGCGTCGGGCGCCTTGTGGAAATACAGGTAGCCGCCGAAGATTTCGTCGGCGCCCTCGCCGGACATCACCATCTTGATGCCCATGGCCTTGATCCGGCGGGCCAGCAGGAACATCGGGGTGGAGGCGCGGATGGTGGTGACGTCGAAGGTCTCGATGTGGCGGATGACGTCTTCGAGCGCGTCCAGGCCTTCCTGAAGGGTGTAGTGGAACTCGTGGTGCAGGGTGCCGATGGCCTTGGCGGCGATGCGCGCCGCGGCCAGGTCGGGCGATCCTTCCAGACCGATGGCAAACGAGTGCAGGCGCGGCCACCAGGCCTGCTCGGTGTCGTCGGACTCGACCCGCCGGTCGGCGTAGCGCTGGGCGATGGCGGCGACCAGCGAGGAATCCAGCCCGCCCGAGAGCAGCACGCCGTAGGGAACGTCGCACATCAGCTGGCGGTGGATGGCGTGTTCCAGTGCCGAGCGTAACTTGGCCGGATCGGCCGGTTCGATCGCGGCCTCGAAGTCCCGCCAGGCCGGGCTGTACCAGCGCCGGATTTCGCCTTCTTCCGAGTCGAGCAGGTGGCCGGGCGGGAAGGTCTGAACCTGCCGGCACCACGGCTCGATTGCCTTCATCTCCGAGGCGACCCACAGCATGCCCTGATCGTCGCGTCCGTAGTACAGCGGCATGACGCCGACCGGGTCGCGCGCGATCAGGTAGCGGCCGCGCTCTTCATCCCACAACACGAAGGCATAGATGCCGTTGAGCAACGGCAGAAAATCGGCGCCATCACGCTGGTAGAGGGCCAGGATGACCTCGCAGTCCGAGCCGGTCTGGAAGGCGTAGTCCGGGCAGATCTGGCGCAGCTCGCGGTGGTTGTAGATTTCGCCGTTGACGCCCAGCGCGATCTGTCCGTCGGGGCTGGAGAGCGGCTGGGCGCCTGAGTTGATGTCGACGATGGCCAGGCGCTCGTGGGCGATGATGGCCCGCTCGCCGACATGAATCCCGCTCCAGTCCGGACCGCGGTGACGCTGCAGGCGCGAGGCCTGCAGCGCGGTGGGTCTTAGATCGCCGGTGCCCGCGGGGATATCGAACAGGCCGAGGATCGAGCACATAGGCCGAGGCTTTCCGTGATGGTTTCAGTCTGCCAGTTCGACGCGCAAGACCAGGTCGATGCCGGGCTCACCCAGGTGCACGCTCTTGGAGACGTACTGGTAAATCGAGGCCATCAGCGCCATGGCCTCGTCGGAATCGTTGGCGCCGAGATCGTCGGCCTGCGCGGCTTGCTCGGCGGGCAGCGCGGACATGCCCAGTTTGACCAGGTCGGAATACCCGGCCAGATCGAGTCCGCCGGCGAAGATTCGGCTGTCGGGGTCTCCGGGGGTCAGCGCGTCGGTCAGGCCTTCACTTTCGCCAATGGCCAGGCCCAGACCGGTTTCGCTCAGGCCCAGCCAGGCCGGAATGCCTTCCAGGTCCGGCACCAGACCGGCCGGAATCGGCTGTGGTTCGGCACCCGGGCTGAGGTCCAGCGCGGCCAGTTCCGGCGAAAACATCTGGGCCATGCCGAGCATCATCTGCGGATTGCGCATGAACAGGGCCAGGTTGCCGATCACGGAGCTGAGTTCGCCGTCCTCCATGTCGAGCCGGTCGACCCGCAGGCGCATGCCGTGCATGTTGGTGACCAGCGGCGGAATCGGTCGGTTCAACGCCAGCTGCCAGTCCGGTGCCTGCTCGGCCACGTCGCTGAACAGGTGGCACTGGGGCGGGTTGTCGATCCAGCCGGCGACCAGCTCGCGGCCAAAATCGCGCGCGGCGATCAGGTTGAAGGCGATGCCGGCGCTGACCAGGCCGGCGCGCTCGAGGTCCAGCGACAGCGGGCTGTCGGCCATGGGGGCCAGGCGCAGCCCGAACCCGGGTTCGGTCTCCAGCCGAGTCATCACCGTCATCGAGTTTGCGTCGGCGGCCGTGGTGCCGAAACTCTGTCGCGGAAACGTGCGCGTCAGCGCGCCCAGCTCGGCACGGCAGGCCTCATCGTTGGCGACCGCACCCAGCGGGCCTTCGGCGCGGGCTTCGACGAGAATGGCGTCCTCGCTGTCGAGCAGCAGGGCGAGCATGCGCTGAAAGTCGATGAAACCGGCGCTGTCGTTGCGAAAGCCCCGGGCGGTATTGAAAGCGTCGACCTGCGCCGACTGCAGCGCCGGTTCGGCCGGGTCGATGTTGGCGACGCGCCGCAGCAGTTCGGGCCGGTCGGCGATCAGCCCAACGGTCAAGAAGCTGGCATCGTGGTGGATGGCCAGGCCGACCTCGTCCAGGTCGTGCCAGATGACGGTCTGATCGACGATCTGCCGGCGGGTGAAGGGCGTCTCGGCTTCGGACTCGATGCGCTCGATCGTGGCTTCGAAGGCAGCCGGGTCGCTGAGCTGCCAGTGCAGGACTGGAAAAATGCCCACGGTGTGCGCCCCGGCCACGCCGGTGATCTCGATACCACGCTCGGCCCAGGCTTCCGGAGAGTCCAGCGTGCCGAACTCCGTCAACAGGGCGCGAAGCAGCGGATCCTCCGTTTCCTCGGCGATTTCTTCGTAGGCCTCTTCGTTCAGTTCGCTGGCCATGTCCATGCGTGCCCAGAGTTGTTCGAGCAGCGGCTGGGGCAGGGATTCCAGGCTGAGCCAGAGCATGGCCGGCTCGGCATCGATCCGTGCCAGCAGTTGATCGACCAGGTCGGGCGCCGCCGGCGTGGTTGCGGTTGCGGCCGGTTCACTGGCGGCGGGGGCGGCCGCGTTCTCGACTTCATTGTCGGAGGCATTGTTGCCGCAGGCGACAAGCGCCAGGGCGGTCAGGCAGACAATCATTCGTTTCATCAGACAGGCTCCGTCAGGCTACGGACATAGTGTTATACAACAGTAATACAGTTGTCAAGCGCATCAAGTTCCCGGGATCACGGCGCCGACCGACCGGCGCACTCAACCCAGCGACTTGATCCCGGCAATCAACTGTTGCGAAACCTTCTGCGCATCGCCGTAGAGCATGCGCGTGTTGTCTTCGAAAAACAGCAGGTTTTCGATCCCGGAGAAGCCCGTGCCCTGACCGCGCTTGATCACGATGCAGTTTCGGGCCTTGTCGACATCCAGAATGGGCATGCCGAAGATCGGGCTGGACGGATCCTTGCGCGCGGCCGGATTGACGACGTCGTTGGCGCCGATCACCAGCGCCACATCGGTGTTCGGGAACTGGGCGTTGACGTCTTCGAGATCCTCGATCATCTCGTAATCGACGCCGGCCTCGGCCAGCAGCACGTTCATGTGGCCGGGCATGCGGCCTGCCACCGGGTGAATCGCGAAGATCACCTTGACCCCGCGACTCATCAGCAGCTCGGTCATCTCCCAGATCTTGTGCTGGGCCTGGGCGACCGCCAGGCCGTAGCCCGGCACGATGATGACTTTTTCGGCGTAGGCCAGCTGGATGGCGGCGTCGGTGGCGTCGATCGAGCGCATCTCGCCCGTGGCTTCGCCGCCGCCGGCGTCTTCGTCGGCCTTGCCGAAGCCGGCGAACAGCACGTTGGTCAGCGAGCGGTTCATCGCCTTGGCCATGAGCTGGGTCAGCATGGTGCCGGCCGCGCCGACCACGATACCGGCGATCATCAGGGCGGGAATCTCGAGCACGAAGCCCTTGAAGCCCACCGCAAGCCCGGTCAGGGCGTTGTACAGGGAAATGATCACCGGCATGTCGGCCCCGCCGATCGGGATGGTGATCAGCACGCCGGCGGCCAGCGCAAAGCCGAAGAAGAGCACCAGCAGGAAGGGATTGGGGCCGGCGATGAAGATGATCAGCGCCAGCACGATGGTGATGCCGAAAACCACCAGGTTGATCATCTGCTGGCCCTGGAAGCGCCAGGTCTTGCGCAGCCAGCCCTGCAGCTTGGCAAAGGCGACCAGCGATCCGGAAAACGCGATCGAGCCGATGATGGCCCCGAAACTGGCCACCAGCAGGGTGGTCGTCGCCATGTCGGACTGGCCGGAGTGCATTTTCAAAAGTTCCACCCCGGCAATCGCTGCGGCCGAACCGCCGCCCATGCCGTTGTACAGCGCGATCATCTGCGGCATGTCGGTCATGGCCACGATCCGCGCCCACCACCAGGCCAGCCCCGAGGCCGAGACCAGCGCGATCAGCAT
>JAWLFD010000308.1:0-2583 GCA_041685745.1 Wenzhouxiangella sp. | reverse complement strand
GACCAGGCTGGCTTCACGCCCTTCGGCCACCAGTCGCTGGATCAGCTGAAAGCAGGCGTACAGATTGGTGCCGGTCGATCCACCGGCCTTGCGGCCCAGGATCTTTTCGAGGAAGTGAATGGTCGCGATACTGGCCACGTCGGGTACGCGAATCATGTGATCGATCACGTCGGGCACGAAGGACGGTTCGACCCGCGGCCGGCCGATGCCCTCGATGACCGACATGTGTTCGCTGGTCAAGTCGCAGTCCCGGGTGTGCCAGTAGTCGTAGAACACCGAGTTTTCCGGATCGGCCACGCACAGCCGGCTGGCGTGGCAGCGATAGCGGATATAGCGACCGATGGTGGCCGGCGTGCCGCCGGTGCCGGCGCTGACCACGATCCAGTCGGGGATGGGAAAGCGCTCGCGCTGCATCTGCTCGAAGATCGACTGGGCGATGTTGTTGTTGCCGCGCCAGTCGGTGACTCGCTCGGCGTTGGTGAACTGGTCCAGATAATGCCCCCCGACCGACCGGGCGATCTCGGCCGCCGCGCTGTAGATCTCGTGACCTTCGACCATGCGGCACTCGCCGCCGTAGAACTCGATCTCGCCGACCTTGCGCTCGGAGGTATCGCGCGGCATGACGGCAATGAAGGGCAGGCCCAGCAGACGGGCAAAGTAGGCCTCCGACACGGCCGTGTTGCCCGAAGACGACTCGATGATCGGCGTCCCTTCCTCGATCCAGCCGTTGGCCAGGCCGTAGAGGAACAGCGAGCGCGCCAGGCGATGCTTGAGGCTGCCGGAAGGGTGGGTGGACTCGTCTTTCAGGTACAGGTCGATGCCGGGCAGTGCCGGCAGATCCAGCTTGATCAGGTGCGTGTCCGCCGAGCGCTGGAAGTCCGACTCGATCTGGTGGATGGCCCAGCTGACCCATTCCCGACTGTTTTTGCTCATTGGAAGTGCGGCTAATCCTCGTTCATCAGGGTTCAGATTACCGCAGATGCGCCTCGCGGTCGCCGGCCGCGGAACCGGATTGCGCATCCGCAAGCTGGTCCGGCAACTCCAGTCCCAGCTTCTTCGCCCGACGGGTCCACTTGTCGCGCGCGGCCTTGCGCAGATCCTCCACGGCGTCACTCTCGTCGACGATTTCGATGCCGAGCAGGGTTTCGAGCACGTCTTCCATCGTCACCACGCCGGAAAACCCGCCGTACTCATCAACCACCACGGCAAAGTGCTCCTGCTCGGCCAGCAACTGGCCGAACAACACCCGCAGCGAGATGAACTCGGGCACGAACAGCACCTCGCGCTTGAGGTCGAACAGCCTCTGGTCTCCTTTCCCCCGAATCAGCGCCATGATGACGTCGGACTTGATCACGTAACCCTGGATATCCTCGTCGTTGTCGCCGTAGATCGGGTAACGGGAAAACACCAGATCCTCGTCTCCCTCCAGCATTTCGGCCAGGCGCATCTCGCTGCGGAATTTCTTGACCACCACCCGCGGAGTCATGATGTCCTGGACGCGAATCGCCCCGAAGCGGATGACGTTGAGGAAGATGTTGGACTCGTCTTTTTCGAACACGCCCTCGCGCGTGCCGATCTGGGCCAGCGCCCGAAACTCCTCGCGGCTGACGCTGGAAGTCGGCTTGCCCCGCGAGAGCAGACGCGTGATCTGCTTCGACAGCCACACCAGCGGCCACATCAGCCAGATCAGCGTCAGGCAGCCCCAGACGGTGAAGGCGGTCAGGCTCTTCCAGTAGGTCGCGCCCAGGGTCTTGGGGATGATCTCTGAAAAGATCAGGATCGCCAGCGTGATCAGGGCCGAGGAAATGGTCACGTAGGCGCTGCCGAACAGCACCTGGGCCTGGGCGCCGACGCCGGCTGCCCCGAAGGTATGGGCAATGGTGTTCAGGCTGAGAATCGCGGCCAGCGGCCGGTCGACGTCGCGCTTGAGTTCGCGCAGGTGCTTTCCGACCCGGGCCCCGCTTTCATTGAGCACCGCCATGTGCGCCGGGGTAATCGAAAGAAGTGCAGCCTCGAGAATCGAACAAAGAAAGGAAACGCCGATGGCGAGAAACAGGTAGAACAGCAGCAGGGTCATTCAGGGTCCATGCTCACAGCAGTGACGACGATTATAGGGGTTTCACACCCGGCCGTCTTCGTTCATGGCCGCTCTATCCGCCTCGTATTCAAAGTCCATGACAGTGGCCCATCCAGTCGCGTGGAACGCTTCATCTTCGTGCCGAAAGCGCCACTGGGCGATGGCCCCGGTCGACGCCAGAATCCCCGGGCGGAATCTTGCATGACGGATATCAGAGCCACCAAACTCGGGCAGCACGTCATCGCGATTTGCTATCCTCGGTCGTTTGCTGATTCGAGAACACGCCCATGAACAACGCCAACCATGGCCTGCCGCTGCCGCGCGCGCTGTCTGCCTTGATCGTGACCCTTGCCCTGCTGACCGCCCCCGCGCACGCCGAGATCGAGACCCACCGACCGGTCCTGCTGGGCAAGCACTGGATGGCGCTCACCGGCAAGCCGCAGGGTGCCACGGCCGGGGCGATGATGTTCCAGCAGGGCGGCAACGCAGTCGATGCCGCCGCGGCC
>JAWLFD010000307.1:0-2584 GCA_041685745.1 Wenzhouxiangella sp. | reverse complement strand
CGCCAGCAAGATGGCGCCGTAGGGATCGCCCAGGCGTGCCGCGATGGTCTCGGCATGATGCACCGCCGCCAGGACCGTGGCCAGGAGCAGCAGGCCCGCCAATGGCACCAGCCAACCCGGCACAGGCCCCGACCACAGCACCATCAGTGCCGCGGCAGCGACCAGGGCAAGCACCGGCACGAGCAGCGACCACAGCGGAACCGGTAAGAATTTGCCTACCGCGCTCACGCGCCCAGCTCCTCGGTCAACATCATCATCCCCTTGTCATCGATCAGCAGTCGCTGGCTCCAAGGGCACAGGGTAACCAAATCAGCAGGGCGGAATGGGTCGCAATCCGATCAGGTAAGCTTTGCCGATGCCTGCCCGCACCTCAAACGCGGCTTCGTCCCAGGGTCAGGCGCGGGTCTGGCTGCTGTCGGCCTACCACGCCGACAGTCATGCCGCCTGGACCGACTGGCTGACCGCGACTTTCACCGAGTTCGACTGGCAAGTGCTGGCGCTGCCCGGGCGTCATTTCGCCTGGCGCATCCGCGGCAATCCCTTGAGCTGGCTGGATGCTCTGCCCGCCGAGCGCCCTGACCTGATCCTGGCCACCTCCATGGTCGACCTGGCCACGCTCAAGGGCCTGCACCCGCGCCTGCACGATGTGCCCTGCTGGCTGTACTTTCACGAAAACCAGTTCGCCTATCCACAAAGCCGCCGCCAGTTTCGCAGCCTGGACCCGTGCATGGTCCAAATCTATGCCGCGCTGACCGCCGATCGAATTCTGTTCAATTCGCGCTTCAACCGCGACAGCTTCTTCAACGGAGTCGAGGCGCTGATGCAGCGCCTGCCCGATCACCGGCCGGCGGGACTGCGAGCCCGTCTGGAAGCCCGCGCCGAGCTGCTGCCGGTGCCGGTCAAGCCGATAAAACCGGCCAAAAGTCGCGATCATGGCCTGATCGTCTGGAATCATCGCTGGGAATACGACAAGTCGCCAGAACGATTCGCGACCGCGGTGATGGCGCTGGACGCGCTGGGCCTGGATTTCCGCCTCGCCCTGCTGGGCAAGCGGGCCGAACGCGTGCCCGAGCCGCTGGCGCGCCTGCGCAACGAACTGCCGCAGCGCATCGTCGCCGACGGCCACCTGCCGCGCGGCGAATACGAGTCGCTGCTGGGCCGGGCCGGCATCGTGGTCAGTACCGCCGTGCACGAGTTTCAGGGTTTGAGCGTGCTCGAGGCGGCCAGCGCCGGGGCCCGACCCCTGGTGCCCGATGCGCTGTGCTATCCCGAGCAGTACCCGGACGAGTACCGCTATGACCCGGACGACCCGAAAGCGCTCATCGACCGGCTGGCAGGCTGGCTGACCGGTGCGCTGCCTGAACCCGTCGATCCAAAAGAGTGGCTGGCGTCGTCGCTGAGTTCAAAATGGGCCGGGCTGCTGGATAGCATTGCGGCCGTGCATGATGTCTCGCCCTGACCGCGGAGCCTGCTAGTCGGCAACAAGCTCGGCTTCAACCGCCTCCAGAAGCTCGCGCGCCTCGATCGTGCGATGGAAATCAGCCCCGGCGGTGGCGTCCAGATCCTCGACCGCTCGAGCCAGCGCCCGGCGCGCCTCGTCCAGAAGACCGGCGTCCCGGGCGCTTCGTCCCAGCCCGAGCCGGAACATGCCCAGCCGGAAGCGGTCGTCCGGTTCCAGCCGCTCGGCCCGCGCCAGCGCGCTGCGATGCAGGGCCAGGGCCTGTTCGGTCCGGCCCAGGTCGAGCAGGCAGTTGGCCAGGTTGTAGTCGGTGACCATGCTCTGGGGGTGCTCGGCCCCGTAGGTTTGGTGGGCGCTGTCCCGGGCACGCTGGTAGAACGGCAGGGCTTCGGCGGGCCGGCCCTGCTGGCGCAGGCTGCCGGCAAGGTTGCTGACCGACGGCAGCACGGTGGGATGGTCCGGACCGAACAGTTCTTCGCCCATGGCCAGCGCGCGGCGCAGCAGGGGCTCGGCCTGGGCATACTCCTGCTGGCGCAGGAACACCACGGCGAGATCGTTGAGGGTGCTGATCTCGGCGGCCTCGGCGCGCGGGTCTTCCCAGGCCGAAATCTCCGCCAGTGCCTGGCGAAAGCGCTCGATCGCCGCTTCGAAACGGAAGTCGTCCGAGTACACCTGGGCCAGGATGCGCAGGCCACTCAGGCGCTCGGCGATGGCGCTGTTGTCTGCGGCGCCGGCCGAGTTTTCGACGGCTTCGAGCAGCAGGGCCTCGGCCTCAGGATAGCGCTGCCGGGCCTGCAGAATGCTGCCCTTGACGATCAGGGCCGCCAGCGTGAGCGAATCGGAGGGCGGAAACTCCGAACGAATCGGACCCAGCGCCTGGTCGATCCGCTCCAGGGCCTGTTCCTCGTGCCCCAGCATCAGCTCGATCTGGGCCAGCTCCACCAGGGCGCCCAGGTAGACCGGACGCGGCCCGGCCGATTCGCTCAACGCCACTGCCGAGGCAACTTGGGCGCGCGCCGGCTCCAACTCACCCACGGCCCGGTACGCCGAGCCAATCGTGTACTGGATATCGGCCAGGACCTCGGGCTGTTGTGCCAGTTCGACCTCCGCGCGCTCGGCCCCCTG
>JAWLFD010000306.1:0-2595 GCA_041685745.1 Wenzhouxiangella sp. | reverse complement strand
CCCGGCATCGAACTCCACGTGCAGCGCCGAGCCGGCCAGGTCGGGCTCCTCGAGAAAGAGCGCCTTTATCCGCACGGCTTCAACAGTGCCCTGAGCGGCAGGCTGTGACGACTCAACGCTCCAGAGCGACTGGCAGCCTGAGGTCAAGATCAGCGCGACCAGCATGAGTGCCGAGACGCTGGCGCGGGGAGTCATGGTCACTCTGGCTCCTCCCGTTCCTTTATCGCGTCGTGGCTACGGCGGACCAGTCCCTGGCAATACCCGCTGTCCTCGCCGGAAGCCGTATCGAGCAGTGGGATCAGCCCGGCAATCGGCGTGGCCAGCACGCCGAGAGCCGCCGCCGCGCCCAGGCGCATGGCGACGGCACCGGCGTCGACACTCAGCCCGATATCGTTGAAGGTGCCGGAGATCTGAAGAGGGGTACGCGCAACGCCCACGCTGAAATCCTTGGGATTGGCAAGCACGGTGATATCCACGCGCTCCTCGGCGAGGTCGATTTCGCCGCCGCCGGTAAAATTGGTGTCGTCGGTATCAATCACGAAGGTCTCGAGCGTGACGAGTCCGGCGCGCGCCTTGACATCGATATAAGCACAATCGATGGAGACGGTTTCGCGGTTACCCAAAAAGCTGGTCACGACCTGCAGCGTATCCAGACCTGCCAATTCAACCAGGATCGCATCCAGCCTGCCGCCCTGCATCAACATCAACAGCCCGCCATCGCTGGAGCCGAGGATTTCGGCAACCGAAACCCCTTCGACCCAGAATTTACCGCGCGCGCCAACAGTGCCGAGGGTGTCTCCGGCCGGCGCCCACCCGCGCAGCGCATCCCGCAGATCCACGCTGCGCACCGTGGTCTCCATGGTCCCATGGCTGGGCCGTTTGGTGACATCCAGATCCAGGTCGAAGTCGATGCTGCCATCGCCGATCCCGAAACCCAGCGGGGCGAACCGCATGCGTCCGTCTTCGAGAAGGAAATTGATGACCAGGTTGCTCAGTGGTACCTCACCGGCCTGCACGGAATGGCCCCTGTATTGAACGTCGGCCGCAACCTTGCGCCAGGCATCTTCGATCAGCGGCTTCTGTGGCAAAACGAGGCGGCCGCTGGGCGCAGCGTCGCCCGATTGAGCATCGTCTGCGCCGGGCTCGGCGCCGAAAATCCCGGCAAGATCCTCCATCCGGACCAGCTCGGACTCAAGCCGGCCCGTCAACTGCGGCGGCCGCTTGCCAACATCGATAGCCAGCCGGCCGGAGAGATCGCTGGCGCCAACCTCTCCTTCGAGGTTGTGCAATACCCAGCGCTTTTCCTCAAACGAGAGGTCGCCCGAGACCGAATAGTCCGGAAGCAGGGGAAACGGGATGCCCAAAACGCGTTCAAGATGCTGCGGGTTGGGGCCGGACAGGGAAAGCTCGCCGTCCAGTCCTTCCAGTTCAAGCGGACGCAACACGGTGCCGCTCAAAGCGAACCGGGTTTCGACGATCTTGCCGTCAAGCTCCAGCGCGTACGGGCGCTCGGGATCGCGCACGCGCAGCAGTTCATCGCCCCGAAACGCCAGCGCAAACGGGTCGCCGTCGTATTGCCCTTGCCCATCGACATGAAACGCCTGGCTGCCTGCCTTGAGCCCCCGCGTGTTCAGGGTCAGCGTCAAGTCTGTTTTCTGGTCGGGATCGTTGAACCGAAGCCAGGATTCCTCGAAGCTTACGCGGCCGATGAATGGAAACATCACATCCTCGCGCAGGTTTTCGGTCTGTGTTTCGGCGATGTCCAGGCTCACTACGCCGGACAATTTGCCCAGGCGATCCTCCAGCGGCGTGAAGCTCTCGACGAGACGGTCGAAGACGATGTCATCGAAGTGCGCTTTCAGCCCGCCGACAGCCCATTGTCGGGTGACGTCCAGATCCAGCGTGGCCGCCACCTCCCCCTCGGCGATATCGAACCGAAACGGCTCGATATGAGCCTTTCCTCGTTCCAGCGTGGCCACAACAACCAGCTGGCGCATGTCGAAATCAATCGGCAGGTCCAGCCGTTCAACGCGCAAGTCCAGCTGGGCGTCCAGACCGCGCAAGGCTGCCAGAATGGAATCGCCTGTTTCGGGTCCGGTACCGGTGCCCGCATCGCGACCCGATGCATTCGCGCGTTCGTCCGAAACCCCGGCATCTACCGTCCACGCCAGCGGATCGAGGCGGGCGGCACGCAATCGGGCTTCCACGAACGGGCGCTCGGCATTGCGGAAATGAACCTCTCCGGTGACGCTGGACTTGCCGGCCTCCAGCTCCAGTGCGGTTGCATGCCATTGCTCGGCATCGCGCTCGAGCCTGCCTGCGATGTGAAGATCGGACACCGCCGGCAAGGGGCGCTGCAGCCAGGGCTGGAGGTCAGTCACGCTCTCGGCGTCAAGCTCGAAAGTCGCCGTCAACGTCTGCGGCTCGAGAATGGATGCCAGATCGGTCTCGAACTGAAGCGTGGCGGCTCCGGAGCTCACGTCAGCCGCCAGCCCATAATCTTCAGGCGCTGCGGCCAGTTCGGTCAACGGATCGCCGCCGAGCGTGGCCTCGACCGGCCGATTCCGGAAATCACCGGTCAGCGAAATCCGTGGC
>JAWLFD010000068.1:0-10775 GCA_041685745.1 Wenzhouxiangella sp. | reverse complement strand
CCGCTGGACATCCTGATCAACAACGCCGGCTTCAATGTGCGCAAACCGGCGCTGGAATACCGCAGCGAGGAAGTCGGCGCCATCCTGCAGACCAACCTGCACGCGGCTTTCGAACTCACCCGCCAGGCCTGGCCGCGGCTCAGGCAGGCCGGCCACGCCAGCGTCGTCAACGTCACATCTGTCGCCGGCCTCACCCACCTGCGCACCGGCGTACCGTATGCCATGAGCAAGGCCGCGCTGAATCAGATGACCCGCAACCTGGCGGTCGAGTGGGCCGATGACGGCGTTCGGGTCAACGCGGTCGCGCCCTGGTACATCGACACGCCGCTGGCCGGACAGGTCCTGGCCGACCCGGATTACCGTGCCGCGGTGCTCGCCCGCACGCCGATGGGTCGCATCGGACGACCGGAGGAAGTGGCCGGCGCGGTGGTCTTTTTGTGCCTGCCCGCGGCCGGCTACATCACCGGTCAGGTGATTGCCGTCGATGGTGGCTTCACGATCAACGGTTTCTAGCAGGCCATGAACGACCGCAGATTTTCGCCCTGGCGCTGGAGCATTGTCGCGCTGGCCCTGCTGTGGATCGGCGTGGCCGGATGGAATGTCTGGAAACCTTTACCGCACGGTCTGGACTTTTCCGGACCGCTGCGCTCGACCACTGCGGTCGAATTCCTGGCCGACCTGGCCTGGGTCGACAACAACGGGCAACGCCGAACAGAGCAAGAGATCTTCAAGCGCATGCTCGCGCTGATCGATCAGGCCGAAAAGCTGATCGTCGCCGATCTGTTCCTGTTCAATGAATTTGCCGGTGATCCCGACGGTGAAGACCTTCAGCCGCTGGCTGATGCCTTGACCGAGGCGCTGATCGATGCCAAGAACGAGCGCCCCGGGCTGCGCATCATCTTCCTCACCGACCCGATCAACACCCTCTACGGCGGCATCGAATCGCCGCACCTCCAAGCCCTGCGCTCGGCCGGCATCGATGTCGTGGTCACCGAACTGGATCGATTGCGCGACTCCAACCCCTTGTGGACGGCGACCTGGCGACTGTGCTGCCGCTGGTTCGGCAACTCCAGCAACGGCGGCTGGCTGCCCAACCCGGTCGGCGAGCAGAAAGTGGGGCTGCGCACCTGGCTCCGGGTGGCCAATTTCAAGGCCAACCACCGCAAGACCCTGGTCGTCGACCAGGACGACGACTGGGCCGCGCTGGTGACCTCGGCCAATCCGCACGATGCCTCCAGCGCCCACGGCAACACCGCGCTTGTGGTGACCGGATTGGCGGCCAGGGACGTGCTGGAAAGCGAACGCGCCATCGCTGCCTTTTCCAGCCCCGATTTGCGCTGGCCCGAAGTCGAGGCGAGCACAAGCGGCTCGTCGTCCGGACTGCAGACGCGGGTGCTGACCGAAGCCGCGATTCGCGACGCCGCGATTGCCGCCCTGGACCAGGCCGGTCCCGGCAGCCGGGTCGACCTGGCGATGTTCTACCTGTCTCATCGCGGCGTGATCCGGGCCCTGGCCCGGGCCAGCCGCCGCGGCGCCCAGGTCCGCCTGTTGCTCGACCCCAATGAGCACGCTTTCGGGCGGCGCAAGAACGGCGTGCCCAATCGACCCGTGGCCGCCGAGTTGCGCCGGCACGACATCGAGATTCGCTGGTGCCACACCACCGCCGAGCAATGCCACAGCAAGCAGCTGCTGGTGCGCTACCGCGACGGCTCGGCCCGCTTGATCAGCGGCTCGGCCAACTACACCCGGCGCAACCTCGACAACTTCAACCCCGAGACCGTGCTGGAACTGATCGGCGCTGAAGATGCTCCGGTCATGGCCGAGGCCGCAGCCTGGTTCGAGCGACGCTGGACCAACCCCCGGGACCGGTCGTTCAGCCTCGACTATGACCGCTACGCCGACGAGCGGCGGCTGCGCTACTGGCAGTACCGGATCATGGAAGCGACCGGCCTGTCCACGTTCTGAATCATGGCAGAGGCTGAGGGTCGCCTTCTTTCTCAACCCACGCTGGCCAGTTACCCAGTCTCATCAGGCCGCCAGCTGCCGAAGAAAGCTGACCAGGTCTTCGGCCGAATGGGGCGAGCGGCGGGTCCAGGCAAATTCATGCTCGGGCTGCAGTGATCGATCCAGCCAGATGCCGCCCTCCGAAGCAGGCGCGGGACGACGATCCGCCAACCACAGCACGGTATCGGCGCCTTGTTCGGGGGTGCGCAATACCCGTTTGAGCGTCTTTCGAAAGGCCGGCAGGGACGTCCGCACGCCCTGGGTATCAACCCAACCCGGATGCATCACGTGGACAGCCGGCCGACCGTCCCACTGCCGATTCCACCAGCCGGTGAGCTCGACCATGGCGCGCTTGTGCATGGCATAGGCCGCCATGCCGTCGAAGCGTTCGGCGGCCAGGCAGTTCATCGGTTCCAGCCTGAGCGGCGAGCCGTACATGCCGCCGGACGACACGTTGATGACCACGCCATCGCCGGCCAGACAGCCGGCCGATTGCAGCGCTTCGGTCAACACGAACGGGCCGAGCAGGTTGGTGGCGAACGAGGTCTCGAAGCCTTCACCGGTGACCTGGTGCTCGTTGAGCAGGACCCCGACGTTATTGACCAGCACGTCGACCGGGCGGGTCTGGACCGAACGCCTGGAGGGCAGCCGGCGAAGGTCGGCGATCAGCGACAGGTCCGCTCTCAGGGGTACCAGCCGACCGGGCTTTGAAGCCTCGCTCTTGAGCTCCTTCAACCGCGACTCGCTGCGGCCCACGGCCAGCACCCGGGCACCAAACCGATTGGCCGCAAGAGCGATGGCCCGGCCGATGCCGCCGGTGGCTCCGGTCACCAGCCAGGTCTGACCCGCGAAGTCCGGCGCCAGCGCCGGCTGGCCGGCGGTGGCCCGACGGTAGCCCAGCGCGCTGAAGCTGCGCACAAAGCGGGCGTAGAAGAACAGACTGGCCAGGGATCGCAGCACGGCAGGACTCGGCGAGCAGGTGAGACAGTCTGCATTATCGGGCCTGGGCCCCGGTGGCCCCGTCAACGCCCCGGACAGGCGCAAGCCGCTGCCGCCCGCGCCGGTCCGGTTTGGCGTTACTGTTGAGCCATCCATTCATCAGAAGGAGTGCGCGGCATGAAGCAACGCAAAGTCGACGTCGCCGTCATCGGTGGCGGTACCGCCGGCATGGTGGCCTATCGGCAGGCGCGCAAGTACACCGAGGACGTGGTCCTGATCGAGGCCGAACAGTTCGGAACCACGTGTGCCCGGGTCGGCTGCATGCCCAGCAAGCTGCTCATCGCGGCTGCCGAATCGGCCCACGCCGCCCGCCACGCCCAGCGCTTCGGCATTCATGCCGGGCCGGTGCGGGTCGATGGAAAGGCGGTAATGGACCGGGTCCGCCGCCATCGCGATCGCTTTGTCGGCGGCGTGCTCGACGCGATCGAAAAGATTCCCGAGAGCGATCGCATCCTGGGTCGGGCGCGCTTCGTCGATCGCCATACCCTGAAGGTCGGCGAGGATCTGACGGTGCACGCAGCCCGCGTCGTCATTGCCACGGGCTCACGCACCAACGTGCTGGAGTTTCTTGAAGAGGCCGGCTCACGGCTGATCACCAGCGACGACATTTTCGACTGGACCGACCTGCCCGAATCGGTGGTCGTTTTTGGCCCCGGCGTGATCGGGCTGGAGCTCGGCCAGGCGCTGTCGCGGCTGGGGGTGCGGGTGCGCATGTTCGGCGTTGGCGGTCTCGTCGGACCGATCCGCGACCCCGAGATTCGCGCAACGGCGCTCAAGACCTTCAACGAGGAATTCCCGCTGGACGCCGACAGCCGGGTCCACGAGATCCGCGAAACCGAGCGCGGCGTTCAGGTCACCTTCGATGACGCCGACGGCGACGAGGCCACCGAGACCTTCGACTTCCTGCTCGCCGCCACCGGTCGCCGACCCAACATCGACGGGCTGGGGCTTGACGACTCCGGCCTGGAACTCGATGACAAGGGCATGCCGCTGTTCGATCCTTACACCACCCAGTGCGGCGACAGCCCGGTGTTCATCGCCGGAGACGCCAACAACCGACTGCCGCTGCTGCACGAGGCCGCCGACGAAGGCCGCATTGCCGGGGCCAACGCCGGGCGCTGGCCGGATGTCCGGGCCGGACTGCGGCGCGCGCCGCTGACGGTGGTGTTCACCGACCCCCAGATCGCCGCCTGCGGCCGCACCCTGCAGGAAACCGCGGAGCGCTGCCGCGGCTGCTACGCGGTCGGCTCACTCGACTTCCGCAACCAGGGGCGCAGCCGGGTCATGGGCAAGTCGCGGGGCCTGCTGCGCGTGTACGCCGAGCACGGCAGCGGCCTGTTCATGGGCGCGGAGATGTTCGGACCGGCCGCCGAGCACATCGGACATCTGCTGTCGTGGTCGGTGCAGCAGCGCCTGAGCGTCGACGAGATGCTCGACATGCCGTTCTACCATCCCGTCATCGAAGAAGGCCTGCGAACCGCGCTGCAGGATCTGGCCCGCCAGCTCAAGAGCGGGCCCGACCGGCCCGACGACTGCATGGACTGCGGACCGGGCGGCTGAGCCGGCCGAGCCTTCAGCGCAGCAAAATCAGGCGCGGTACCGCCTCGGCACCGGCGAAGACGAGGGCGTTCTGGCCAAGGCGGCGCCCCAGGGCCGCGGCCGGTTCGCGCGCCAGACCGGCGACCAGGAAACCCGGCTCGGGCGGCCAGTTGTCTTGAGAATCCAGCGCCACGGTTGCCGAGAAGGCCAGCTCACGCTGCAGAAGTTCGGCCTCCAGCTGCCGAGTCGCGGCCCGGTTCCATTGCTCGGATCGGGCTTGACTGGCCGGGTTGCAGGCGGTGATCAGGGCGCTGGAGGAAGCACCGTGCCCGGCCTGCCAGGCAGCCAGTGCGGTGCTGGGCCTGTCGATGCTCAGGTCGAAGCCGGCCTCGACCCGGTAGCAGGCCGCACGGTAGGCGGCGATCAGCGCCGCATCGACGCGACTGCCAGGCATCTCGGCTGCAACGCTCACGGCCGGGCCGGTGATCGACTGCCGAAAAATTTCCGGAACAGCCAGCCCTGCTGCAACTCCCGACCGGTGACGGTCTTGTAAGCCACCGCCTCGCTCTCGAGGAGAACGCGAACGCGCCGGGCTGCAGCCGCCGAGCAGGCCAGCAACACCCGATCTCCACTTTCCAGTTCGGTGGCCGTGTCGGGCAGCAGCCGGTCCTCGTCGCCGCGCGAGAGCATCAATGCGTCGACCTGGAGCCGATCGGCCGGCCGCAGCGGATGACGCGCGAACACGCCCAGATCCAGCCGGAAACCGCGTTGCTGAAGCGCATGCAGCGCCGGGGCGCGCTTCTTGCTCAGGCGCACGGTCAGGAATTCAGGCTCTTGCGCGTGCGTCGGGTCGGTCAGAAGCCGCTCGAGCACGCGCGCTGCGACCGCATCATCGGCCTGGTCGAGGCGCCGAAATAGATGGCTGAGCAGGGGCGAGCGAATGTGGCTCAGAATCGTCCCGGCTATAAGCTCACCGGGCTGGGCAAAATAATCCGGCTCGGCGGCGTCGAACAGCGGGCCGCTCGACCAGCGATTGGCCACGGCGCCGCAGAACAGGTCAGGGTTGAGGTCGCGCGCGGTGATCAGGATCGACAGGTTGTCGACGTCGTCGCGCGTGGTCGCCAGAATCCCGACCGCATCTTCGATATTGGCGGCCTGCAGGGTTTCGGCCTGGGTTCCGCGGCCGACCACGGTGCCCTCGGGCAAGCCTTGCAACTCGGTGTTTTCCTCGATCACCGTGACCTCGTATCGCAATTCGCGCAGCAGGCGATAGACGGTCTGGCCGAAGCGACCAAAGCCGCACAGGATCCAGCGTCCGCTGGGCACCTCCGGCATGGTTGGCGGGCCCTGGCCGGGGCTGGAGCGCAGCCATTGGTAAAGCCGGTAGGTGTGCGGTCGAGTCAACAGCAAGCGCAGCCGGTAGACGAACTCCTCGGCCGGTCGAACCACGTGGGCGGTGTCGAACGAGCGCATGTTGGCGGCCACCCCCGCCTCGTCGGCGCGCGCGTAAACGGCGGAGCGCTGGTTGAGCAGACGCGCGATGACGGCAATCTCGAGATTGACGCGATCGTCGGCGGTGACCGCCAGCACGCCCATGCACCAGCGGCTCTGGAGGCCGGCCGAGACCAGGTTTTCCGGCATGGTGGCGTCCATGCAGAAGCCGTGCACCGGCGCCTTGTGGGCTTCCACGCTCAGCGCATCGATCTTGTCCTTTCTGGCGTCGATCACGACCACGCCATGGTGCAGTTCGGTCAGCGAGCGGGTCAGCAGGCGGCCGGTATCGCCGTAGCCGCACAGCAGGTAGAAGGGCCGATCGTAGTTGCGGATCGCACGCCGGAAACGCGCCCCGCGCAGGGCCTGGGCAAAAGCCGGGTCCTGCATCAGCGAGATGATGCTGCCGATCGAAAACAGCCAGGCGATCACGGTCAGATAGATGCTGACCATGGTCCAAAGCCGCTGGGCCTTGCTGAACTCGTAGGGCACCTCGCCGAAACCGATCGTGCTGCCGGTGTAGCTGACGACATAAAAGGCGTCGAAAAGACTCATCCGCCAGGGATTGCCGTCGGCATCCGTCCCCGGCATCAGGGTAAAGCCGACCGTGGCAATCGAGTAGGCCGCGATCAACACGGTCAGCGGCAGCCGCATGCGCCGGAAGAACAGCAGCGAGGTGGATGACGGCATGGTCGGAACGCTAGCGGCTGTAGCCGGCGGTTTCCATGGTCAGCAGGACCACCGACAGCAGGTTGGCCAGCAGCGCGCCCCCGGACAAGGACACGATGGTCGCCATGACCTTCGGCGTCAGCCCCACGTCCATCACGTGAACCGAAATGGCCCAGACCAGCACCGCGGCGATCAGGTGCAGATCGACCACCAGGCTGGAGGCCAGCAGCATCGCGCTCATCTGCGAGCGTTCGCCCAGCTTCATGACCGTGGCAATCAGGCCGACCACCAGGGCGGCAAACAGCTCGTAGACGTCGTGGTGGTCCGGGTTGTCGATCTCACCGAGAAAGAAGCCGAAATTCAGCGTCAGCGCCAGCAGCACGAAAAACCCGAAAACCACCCTGCTTATGTTCATCGCCCCAGTATTCCTTGCAGTCGAATCCACCGCCATTATGCACAGCCGCTTTCGACGGGACCACGATTCCGGCCTTTGGCTGGCACGCGGGCCGCCGAACCCTATAATGAATCCCAGGCGCCGGCCCTTGGCCCGGCGTCCGGTACATCTGCAATCCAACTGCCTGGAGGAGAAGACAATGAAAATGATTTCGACATTGACCATGGCCGCAGCCTTCGGCCTGAGTGCCGGTCTGGCCCAGGCCGATGACCACATGCAGGCCTCGGCCAGCTTCATCGACCGCGACGGCAACGACGTCGGCACCGCAACCCTGGTCGAGGGCCCCAACGGGGTGGTCATCGATCTGGACCTGCACGACATGCCGGCCGGCCGGCGCGCCATCCACATTCACAGTGTGGGCACCTGCGAGGATCCGGATGAAGGCTTCGTCGCTTCCGGCGGACACCTGAACCCCGAAGGCAAACAGCACGGGCTGATGAACCCCGACGGGCCCGATAACGGCGATCTGCCCAACATCATCGTTCTCGACGACGGTTCGGTCCAGGTCGAGCTGTTCACCAACCTGGCCTCGATCCATGGCGCCGGGGACCGGGCGGCCATGCTCGACGACGATGGCGCGGCCTTTGTCATTCACCAGAACCGCGACGATCACATGACCCAGCCGATCGGCGGCGCCGGTCCGCGCATCGCCTGCGGCGTGATCCAAGCGGCGGATTGATGCGCCGAGCGTTACTGGCGCTATTCGGGATGCTCGTCGCCGCCACGGCGGCGGGCACCTGGTTGCTGAAATCGGGGCCGGCGGTCGAAGAGCCGCTGGCGCTGAGCGAACAGGGCATCGGTCCCCTGCTGCTGGGGCGCGGTTTCGAGCAGGCTCAGCGAGGGGTTTTCCAGACTGCGCCGGAGACGGCTTTCTCCGGTATCGGCTGCGCCGGCCTCGATGAACTGCGCTACGACGGCTGGCTGGGTGAGCACCCGGTCGGCGTCATGGCCATGGCTGATCAGGGCCGCATCCGGGAAGTGGAGGCCACGCTGTACAGTCCCGCAACCGCTGAGGATAAACAGGCCTGTGTGGCGCTTCGCGACCGCTTCGCCGCACCGTTCGTCGAACGATTCGGTCCCTACAGCTCACGCTGGCAGGCTTCCAAGCCGGTGTCAGAGGAAATGCTGGCCCGGACCGGTCCGGTGGTGATCGTGGCGCGCTGGTTCGCCATGGGCGGCAGCTGCTACGTCAGTGCCCACTACGGCGTGCTGGACGGCGGCAGCGTGCGTCTGGGTGAGTCGCTGGCGGCGATGGACGACAAGACCTAAGTGGGCGGCTAACGTCGGCGCCCGCCGCGCTTTTTCTTGCCGCGCGGACGTTCTTCCCGAACCTGGATCGACTGACCGTTGAGTTCGGTCCCGTCGAGTTCCGCGATCGCCGCGCGGGCTTCGTGGCCTTCCATGTCGATCATGGCCACGCCGCGACAGCGACGGGTAAAGATATCCAGCGGCAGATCCAGCTTGCGCACCGTGCCGCAGCGCGAGAACAGCTCGCGCAGCTGGCTTTCGCGGGTTTCGGGATGAATGTTGCGGACAAACAGGGTTTTCATGGCGTATCGGCCTCCGGGCCGTCAGCGGCGAAGCCAGGCTGGAGGCGAAGATGCATCGCTTCCGGACGGCCTGGTCGGGGAAAAGACGACCGACAAGGATAGCACAGCCGGCCCGATCACCGAATTCAACCGGCGCCCCCCGCTTCGGCATCCGCGCGGCAGAAGCGGTCGAAACGCGCCGCGCTGACGCGCGACCATTTGCCGGTGACCAGCTTGCGCTTGGTCCAGGCGGCCAGGAAGCACAGCTCCACGTAGGCCTGCTGCGGCTGCAGGTCGGGAACACCCGGCTGTCGGCCGAGACGCTCCAGGAAGCGCTGCCGATCGTCGCCCAGCCAGTGCAGGCTGCTCTTGGCAATACCGGTGCCCAGGGCAACATCATGCTGCAGGCTTTCGATGTCGATCGCGAACAGGCCCTGCCCGTTGATCACGAAATTCTTCAGCACCGGGTCGAGGTAATCGAAGCCCAGCCAGAGCCGCTCCGGCCGCAGCTGCTCGGCCCGCTCTCGAAGCGAGATGTAGCGAACCTCGTCGAGCACCCCGCTGTCGCGGAGAAAACCCAGATCGATCAGCAGCCGCGGATGAAGCCGGATCTCTGTCAGGTTCACCAGCCGGGAATCCTTGGCGTACAAGGCGGCGAAGAAGTCGTTGAGCGCGCGCCAGTCGGATTCCGAATCGGGATCGACTCCGCGCCCCTCGACGAACCGGACCCAGACCTCGGCCTCCTGGGCCAGCACGACCTCCGGCAGACCGACGCGATCGCGGCAAGTCTCCAGTGCCGCGACCACCGCGGTCGCCTGGACGCTGTCGCCGAACACCACGCGCTTGTAGCGGTGCCCGTTGATGGTGATGAAAAACGCCTGCTGCGACTTGCCCACCCCTTTCATCAGGCGGGTGCGAAACCAGTTCAGCAGGCGGCGGCCGGACCCGTGCACCGGCCGCTGGCGCATCCGGCCGATCAACTCGGCCTCCCCGAACGCGATCCCGAGCGAGCCTCTATACTGCGTCGTTGCCCGTTACCAATCCCGAGTCGCAGCCGGGTCATGCGCCAAACTCCCAAAGTCACCGTTTTCATTCCGGTCTTCAATCGCGAAGACTACGTCTGCACCGCGATCAACAGCGTGCTGGCCCAGCAGTATACGGACTTCGAGATTCTGGTCGTCGACGACGGCTCCAGCGACCGCACCGTCGAGCGGGTCGCCGCCTACCCGGATTCGCGCGTGCGTCTGGAATGCAACCCGGCCAACCTTGGTATTCCGGCCACCCGCAACCGCGGGCTGGAGCTGGCCCGGGGAGACTACATCGCGCTGCTCGACAGCGACGACTATGCCTACCCCGACCGGCTCGGACGCCAGGTCGACTTTCTCGACCGCCACCCCGACATCGTCCAGGTCGGCAGCGGCTGCACCCTGATGGATGCGCAGGGCCAGCGGCTGGCGCGCGTTCGTCGCCATCCGCTCAGCCCCGAAGCGGTCGACGCGCACCTGCTGTTCCACTGCTCGCTGATCAACCGCACCATCATGGCGCGTACCGCGGTGCTGCGTGATTTCGGCTACGACGAAAGCTTTCGCCGCTGCCAGGACTACCACCTGCATCTGCGCCTGGCGCGCACCCACCGCATGGCCAACCTGCCGCATCTGCTGGTGTGCGGGCGCGAGCATCCCGGCCGCATCACCAAGAATACCGCCGGCCTGGGCCGCGATCGCAAGATGGCGATCCAGGCCGAGGGGCTGGCCGATCTCGGCGTCGATTACAGCGACCGCGACCTGGACTGGCACTATCAGCTGACCCAGAAACGCGACCCCGCGATCGTCAACGCCGCCGAATACCTGGACTGGGCGGAGCAGTGGCTGCACAGGCTGGACAGCGCCAACCGCCAGGTGCGCCGCTATGACCGAACCGCTTTCGGACGCGTGCTGGGTGCGATGTGGGCGGCCGCCTGCTGGAATTTTCGAGGCGAGGCCGAAACCCGGTTCCCCGTCCGCATGCTCTCTTCGCGCCTGAGCCGCGGCATTCCCGGCAACTTCAGCCCGCGCCTGCTGGCCGGGATTGCCCGGCATCGACCGCGGCCC